>JBIKTP010000022.1:0-11162 GCA_044348035.1 Burkholderiaceae bacterium | reverse complement strand
GGCCATGCGGGAGAGTTCCCGCACCTGGCCCGCAGTGGCCCGCGTGCCATCGCTGGTCTGTTCCGTCACGGCAAAGATGTTCTGGATGCTGTCCGCCACTGCATTGGCGAGGTTGGCCTCGCGCAGGGTGGCATCGGAAATCTGCTGGATCAGTTCGGAGAGCTGGCGTGAGACCTGGTCGATCTCGGCCAACCGTGCGCCGGCGTTGTCGGACAGCTTTGCGCCTTCGACCACCCCCTGGGTGGAACGCTCCATGGCGGCCACGGCGTCCTGGGTGTCGGTCTGGATGGCGCGCACCAGCGCGGTGATCTGGCGCGTGGCGTCGGCAGACCTCTCGGCCAGGCGCTGCACCTCCTCGGCCACCACCGAGAAGCCGCGGCCCGCTTCGCCGGCCGATGCCGCCTGGATGGCCGCATTGAGCGCCAGCACATTGGTCTGCTCGGTGATGTCGGAGATCAGCTCGGTGATCTCGCCGATCTCCTGGGAGGATTCCCCCAGGCGCTTGATGCGCTTGGAGGTGTCCTGGATCTGGTCGCGGATCGCGTTCATGCCGCCGATCGCATTCTGTACCGCCGACAAGCCGGACTCTGCCGCGTGGAGCGACTGCCGGGCCACCATGGCCGATTCCTGCGCCTGGCCGGACACCGTGTTGATCCGCGTCGCCATCTCCAGCACCGACTTGCCCGTGGCCTGGATCTCGTTCATCTGTTCGTTGGAGGCAGCCAGCAGTTCGGTCGACGCGCTGTCCACCTCGGCAGTGGTCTGGGCCACGCGCGATGCGGTGTTCTGCACGCTCGCCACCAGGGTGCGCAATTCCTCGACCGTGTAATTGACCGAGTCGGCGATCGCGCCGGTGATGTCCTCGGTGACGGTGGCCTGCTGGGTCAGGTCGCCTTCGGCCACTGTCTGCAATTCGTTCATCAGGCGCAGAATCGCCGCCTGGTTGGCATCGTTCACCCGTCTGGCATCCTGCTGCAGGCGCTCGGCATCCACCATCTGCAGTTCGGCAGCCAGCTGCCGCTTGCGGCCTTCGACCAGGGGAATGTAGGCCAGGCCCACCGCACACAGGACCGCGAGCGCCGCAGCCAGCGCCAGCGTGACCAGAGAGCCGGCGCCGATGCCGGCCCCGCCGCCCAGGCGCTGCTGCAGTTGCTCCAGGCTCTGGCGCAATGGCTCGCTGTCATTGACGATCACCGCCTGGGCTTCGCGCGCCGCCACCAGGCCCTGCAGGTTGGCCAGCACGGCGCTGGCCTGGGTACGGGTCTGATCGAACTGCTTGACCAGCGCCTCCAGCCGCTGGCGGGTCTGCGGGTCACGCGCTGCGGGCAGTCGCAGCTCGGCGCTGCCCTGCAGCAGCCCTTGCGCAAGCTCGCTGAAGGTCGTGAGGTCCTTGCCCATCAGGAACACGGCGTCCGCGCTGACCCCGTCGATCGTGAGGAATTCGGTCGAGGACTTGCCGATGCGCTGGGTCAGCATCACCAATTGCCCCGCTGCGTCAATCTCGTTGCCGGGGGCGTTCTGTTGTACCTTCAGGGCAGCCACCGACTCGGCAATCTCCAGCAGGTCGCCCGACTGGCGGTTGATCTGGCGCAGCGAGGCCCCGATCTGGGTGAGCACCTTCTGCTGCGCGATCACGCTGGCTGCACTTTTCTCGGCGCGCTCCACGCGCGGCAGGATCGCGTTCAGCGCGTCCTGGTACGTCGCATCCAGTGGGTCCAGCCGCAGGGTATCGTCACCCGACTTGAGCCCCCGGGAGGCGCGACTCAATACCGAGGCGCTGTCCTGCACATCGGCAAAGGCCTGCGAGTTGCCCACCACGGCCTGTGCCACCGACTTGGCAAGCCGCTGCGACTGCATCAGCGACTGGCCGATCGCACCCATCTGCTGGCCGACCTGGTCGGACATGCGCAGGGCAAAGGCCGCCACGGCACCGAGCAGGATCAGGGACACGGCCAGACCGATCAGCAGTATCTGCTGGTGCTGGTTCGCAGGCCGCGTGCCCAGCACGGGCAGGTTGATGTCGTCGCCGGCCGGCTGCGACAACAAGGCACCCGGGCTTGCGTCACGCTGGGTGACCGGCGCAACCTGGGTCTGGGTGGAGTCCCCCTCGGGCTGGATCGAGGTCTCCTGCTGGCTGTGGCGAGAGCCGCTGTCGGACTCCAGTACCGTCTTGGAGAAAAATCGCTTGAGCCGGTCAACGGACATGGTGAAGCCTTCTTGTGCTTAACTTAAGCGGTGATGTTCAGGAAGCGGGGGAATTGTGCAAGTGTCTGAAGGTTGATTTCCTGCCATGACTCACCGGCAGGATCGGTGAAACAGTTCCCGAAATAGGGTGGTTCGCCCGCCTGCGGCGCCCGGGCTGTGGCAAAACTCTCCGCATTGCGCAGCCCCGCCAACGCGTCGACCAGCAGGGCGCAATTCACGTTCAGTGCCGCATTGATCGTCACGACCGCCGATTCGGGCGCCGGCACGGCACCGGTTGCGGGGCCATGGTCGGGCATGTCACCGCCCACGAAGCGGGCCAGATCGACCACGCCATACAAGCCGCCGCGCAGGTTCAGGACCCCGCGAAACCAGGGACGGGCATACGGCACATGCTGGATGGGACTCATCGGGAAGATCTCCCCCGACTGTGCCAGCGGAAGAAGGTAGTTGCGACCCGCCGACCGGGTCGCCAGCCAGGACACCCCCGGCCCCTCATCCCTGGCCGCCTGCAGCCGGCTCGCGAGGCGCGCCTGGAGTTCTCGGATTGCTTCGCGGTTGGCCATGGTTTGCGGGTGGGTCAGCCCAGGGCCTTGATCTTGGCCAGCAATTCACCCGGGTCCACCGGCTTGGTCACGTAATCGCTGGCGCCCTGGCGCATGCCCCAGACCTTGTCCGTCTCCAGGCTCTTGCTGGTGCACATGATGATGGGGATGCTGCTGTACTCGGGCATCCGGTGGATGGACCGGGTCAGCTGGTAGCCGTTCTGGCCGGGCATCACCACATCCATGAGGATCAGGTCGGGGCGTTCCTCGGTCAGGCGCTTGAACGCCTCCTCGGCGTTCTGGGCCGTGCGCACGGACATGTTGTTCTTCTGGAGCAGGTCCGTGAGGAACATCAGTTCTGTGCGGGAATCGTCGACGATCAGTACCGTGTGGATTGCCATCATGCCACTCCCGGAGTCGCGGTCCCGATCTGCCCCACCGCGTGCAGCAACTGGTCCTTCGTGAAGGGCTTGGTGAGATAGTCCTGGGCGCCGACCATGCGGCCGCGGGCCTTGTCGAATACACCGTCCTTGGAGGACAGCATGACGATCGGAACCTGCGCGAACTTCGGGTTGCGCTTGATGATGGCGCATGTCTGGTAGCCATCCAGGCGCGGCATCAGGATGTCGCAGAAGATCAGGTGCGGCTGGTAGTCGTTGACCTTGGCCAGGGCATCAAAACCATCTTCGGCCAGCAACACCTCATGACCACCTTGCTTCAGGAAAATCTCGGCGCTGCGCCGGATCGTGTTGCTGTCGTCGATCACCAGGACTTTGAAGGTCGATCCGGTTGTACTCACAAGGCTGCGCTCCTGAAATGAAAATTCTCATATCGGGTATGAGACGCCTGGGACACCAGTGTTCAGATCTGGACCATCTCGAAGTCTTCCTTGCGGGCGCCACACTCGGGACAGGTCCAGTTCATCGGCACATCGGCCCAGGCGGTGCCGGCAGCAATGCCGTCATCCGGGGCTCCGGTGGCCTCGTCGTAGATCCAGCCGCATATCAGACACATCCAGGTTTTAGGTTCACTCACAGCTTAAGGGGCCTTCGAATAGAATGCAAATATTGTATAGAGACGGCCCCAGCGAATCGCGCACCGTGCGCCAGAACCCAGCGTATTCTGCCTGATGACCTCCACCGTCCCGCGCCAATCCGCCTTGCCCGAGCAGCCTGATCCTGTCGACGATTCCCAAGCGGACCGTCCGCCATGCGTGCTGGTGTTCAATGCCAGCGACCCCAGCGGTGCTGGCGGCCTTGCCGCCGACATCGGCGCCATTGCCTCGGTAGGAGCCCACGCATTGCCGATCGTGACCGGCGCCTACACCCGCGACACTGCGGAAATCATCGACCACCATGCCTTCGATGACGAGGCCGTCCGCGAGCAGGCGCGCACCGTTCTCGAGGACATTGCCGCCGAGGTGATCAAGGTCGGTTTTGTTGGCTCCATCGAGAACATCAGCGCGATTGCGGAGATCGCCGCCGACTATGCCGACATCCCGCTGATCGCCTACATGCCCGACCTGTCCTGGTGGAGCGAGGTGCAGATCGACCTCTACCTCGACGCCTTTCGCGACCTGATGCTGCCGCAGACCACGGTGTTGGTTGGAAACCACAGCACCCTGTGCCGATGGTTGCTGCCAGATTGGAAAGCCGCCAAAAGCCCCGGGCCGCGCGACGTCGCGCGCGCAGCCCATGCATTCGGGGTGGCCTACACCCTGGTCACCGGCATCGCCCAACCGGAGCAGCGCATCGACAACGTGCTGGCGTCGCCACAGTCCGTGCTCTTCAGCGGGCAGTTCGACCGCCTGGGCGCCGGGTTCTCGGGCGCCGGCGACACGCTCACCGGCGCCCTCGCCGCGCTGCTGGCCACCGAGAGCGACCTCGGCGACGCCGTGCGCGAGGCGCTCAGCTTCCTGGACCGCTGCCTGGAATCAGGCTTTCGCCCGGGGATGGGGCACCTGGTGCCGGACCGCCTGTTCTGGGCCCAGCCCGAGCCCGACTCCGACGACAATTCCGGCGATTCCGCCGACCTGCGCATCGATTTCCCCGACCATGACACCAAACACTGAAACCAACGCATCCCTGTTCGCCCGTGCCCAGCGCGTCATTCCCGGCGGTGTCAACTCGCCCGTGCGCGCCTTCAAGGCCGTGGGCGGCACGCCCCGCTTTGTCCAACGCGCGCAGGGCGCCTATTTCTGGGACGCCGAAGGCCAGCGCTACATCGACTACATCGGGTCCTGGGGCCCGATGATTCTGGGTCACGGGCATCCGGCCGTGGTCGCCGCCGTGCAGGCCGCGGCCCTGGAGGGCTTCTCCTTCGGCGCCCCGACCGAACGCGAGATCGAACTCGCCGAAGCCATCCTGCAACTCGTTCCATCGATGGACATGGTCCGCCTTGTCAGCTCGGGCACCGAAGCCGCCATGAGCGGCATCCGGCTGGCGCGCGGAGCCACCGGCCGCAACAAGCTGATCAAGTTCGAAGGCTGCTACCACGGCCACGCGGATGCGCTGCTGGTCAAGGCGGGCTCGGGACTCGCCACCTTCGGCAACCCCACCAGCGCTGGCGTGCCACCCGAAGTCGTCCAGCACACCATCGTGCTCGAATACAACAACCTCGAGATGCTGGAGCAGGCCTTTGTGGCCCATGGCCAGGACCTCGCCTGCCTGGTGATCGAGCCGATCGCCGGCAACATGAACTTCGTGCGCGCCAGCCTGCCGTTCATGCAGCGCTGCCGCGAGCTGTGCACCCAATATGGCGCCCTGCTGGTGTTTGACGAGGTCATGACCGGTTGCCGTGTGGCGCTGGGCAGCGCCCAAAGCGTCTACGCACGCGCGATGCCCGGCTTCGAACCCGACATGACCATCATGGGCAAGGTGATCGGCGGCGGAATGCCGCTGGCCGCGTTCGGCGCCAAGCGCGCCGTGATGCAGCAGCTGGCGCCGCTGGGGCCTGTCTACCAGGCCGGCACGCTGTCGGGCAACCCGGTGGCCACGGCCTGCGGCCTGGCCACGCTGCGAGAGATCAGCAAGCCGGGGTTCTTCGAGGCCTTGTCGGCGCGTACGCGCAGCCTGGTCGATGGCCTGGTGGGCGCCGCCCGGGAGGCGGGCGTGCCGTTTTCGGGTGATTGCGAAGGTGGAATGTTCGGCTTCTTCCTGCTGCCGGAGCTGCCGCAGAACTATGCCCGGGTGATGCAGTCTGACAGTCCGCGCTTCAACCGGCTTTTTCACGGCATGCTGGAGCGCGGTGTGTACCTGGCGCCGGCTCTGTACGAGGCAGGCTTTGTCAGCGCGGCGCATACCGATGCCGACATCGCCGCGACGGTCGACGCTGCGCGCGACATCTTCAGGACACTCTGAGTCTTGGCGCTGGGCGCGCCAGCGCCCTGGCGAACCGGCCGTGGCAATTTGTTACCACTGGCCACGGCCGGCCCACTGGCCACTGGGGGCATCCCGGCATAGACTGCGGCCTGACGCGCCGGCATTGCGCACACGGGGAAATCCATGAAGAAGATCGGTCTGACACTGCTGGCCGCGTTCGGCAGCGCATGGTGTGGCGCCCAGGAATTCGGGCGCGTGTTGTCGAGCACGCCGGTCATCCAGCAGGTGCAGGTTCCGCGACAGGTCTGCAGCCCGGCCGTCTGGCAGGCACCGGCCCAGAAATCGGGGGCTGGTACCGTCCTCGGAGCACTGGCAGGCGGGGTGATCGGGAACTCGATCGGCCAGGGATCCGGCCGCGCTGCTGCCACTGCGATCGGCATCTTCGGCGGGGCGATGCTCGGCGACCGGCTGGAAGGCTCTGGCGATGGCAACGCCCCCTACACCCAGAATTGCGCCACGCACACCGTCGTCGAGAACCGCGTGGTGGGCTACAACGTCGTGTATGAATATGCCGGCAGGCAATACGCCGTCCAGATGCCCCAGGACCCGGGCCCGCAGGTGCAGCTGCAGATAACGCCGGTGGGCAGCCTGCCACCGCCACCGGCCCCACCCGTGGTGTATGCCACACCGCCGGCTCCGGCGCTGGTGGTGACGCAACCGGTGTACATCACGTCCACCACCACCTGGTACCCCGTCCACCCTGCGTACGTCCATCGCCCCCAGATCGGCATCGACCTGCACTTGGACAACCGCGGCAGGCACCACCCCCGCCACTGGCGCTGACGGCCGCCCCGGACGGCGCCGCCTGACGTCCGGCGGCTCAATGCCGGAAGTGCCGCACGCCGGTGAACACCATCGCCACGCCGCGTTCGTCGGCCGCGGCGACCACCTCGTCATCGCGCATGCTGCCGCCGGGCTGGATCACGCAACTGGCACCCGCATCGGCGACGACATCCAGGCCGTCCCGAAACGGAAAGAACGCGTCGCTGGCCACCACGCTGCCGGCCAGGCTCAGGCCGGCATGTTGTGCCTTGATGCTCGCAATCCGGGCCGAATCCAGCCGGCTCATCTGTCCCGCGCCCACACCCACCGTGGCACCACCGGCGCAGAAGACGATCGCATTCGACTTCACGTACTTGGCCACCTTCCAGGCAAACAGCAGATCCTGCATCTGGGCCGCCGTGGGTTGCAGCCGGGTGACCACCTTCAGGTCTTCCAGCGCGGTCTCGCGGTTGTCGGCGGTCTGCATCAGCAGCCCTGATCCGACCCGCTTGACATCCATCGCGTTGCGGCCCTGCTGCCAGGCGCTTGCGCCCCCCGGCGGCAAGGCAATCTGCAGCAGGCGCACATTGGGCTTGCCCTTGAAGAGCGCCAGCGCCGCCTCGTCGAACCCGGGCGCCATGAGCACCTCGACAAACTGCTTGCCAACCTGCTGCGCCGTGGCAGCATCGACGGTCCGGTTGAAGGCGATGATGCCGCCGAAGGCCGATGTCGGGTCCGTCCTGAAGGCCTTGGCATACGCCTCCAGGGCGTCGCTCCCCACCGCCACGCCACACGGATTGGCATGCTTGACGATCACGCAGGCGCAGGCATCGAAGCCCTTGACACATTCCCAGGCGGCATCGGCATCGGCGATGTTGTTGTAGCTCAGCTCCTTGCCCTGCACCTGGACCGCACTGGCCAGCGAACCGGGTGCCGGGTACAGATCCCGGTAATACGCCGCCTGCTGGTGCGGGTTCTCGCCGTATCGCAGGTCCTGCAACTTGACGAAACGGCCATTGGACTGGGCTGGAAACAGCGCATGGCTGCCATCGGCCTGGATGGCGGAGAGATGGTCGCTGATCGCGCCGTCGTACTGGCTGATGCGGTTGAACGCTGCCACTGCCAGCGCAAAGCGCGTCTTCTCGGCGACCCGGCCGTCCGTGCGCAACTCGGCGAGCACCTGCGCATACTGCGAGGCGTCGGTGAGCACCGCCACGTCCTTCCAGTTCTTGGCCGCACTGCGCACCATGGCCGGGCCGCCGATGTCGATGTTTTCGATCGCGTCCTCCAGCGTGCAGCCCGCCTTGGCCACAGTGGCCTCGAACGGGTACAGGTTGACCACCAGGATGTCGATCAGATCGATGCCATGCGCCTGCAGCGCGGCCATGTGCGCGGGCAGTTCGCGACGGGCCAGCAGGCCGCCGTGTACCTTGGGATGCAGGGTCTTGACGCGGCCATCGAGCATCTCCGGGAAACCGGTCATGTCGGCCACCTCGGTCACCGGCAGTCCGTGGGTCGCCAGTAGCGTGGCCGTGCCACCGGTGGACAGGAGCCGCACGCCCATGGCGTGCAGCGCGGCAGCGAGTTCGACGATGCCGGTCTTGTTGGAAACGGACAGGAGCGCGTTCATGGCCATGGGGGATTCAATTGAGCAACTTGTGCTCCACGAGCTTCTTGCGCAAGGTGTTGCGATTCAGGCCCAGCCATTGCGCTGCGCGCGACTGGTTGTTGTCGGCCTGCTGCATCACGACCTCGAGCAGCGGCTTCTCGACGACCCGTACCATCATGTCGTACATGCCGTCGGGCTCGGTGCCCCTCAAGTCCCTGAAATAGCCCTCGAGACTGCTGCGCACACACTCCTCGATGTGCTTCTTGCTCATTGTTCCGCCTCCATGTGTTGTGCCGGACTCCCGGACTGAGGGAGCACGATCGGTTCGGGCAGACGGTCCATCTGCGCTCCCAGGACATCGAAGAAATCCGCCACCGCGCGAAGCTGGGAGGCGCAGTCCGTCAGCTGGTTCATGTGCTGGCGGAACGCATCACCGCCCGGCAGGTCTGCGACATACCAGCCGATGTGCTTGCGCGCGCTGAGCACACCGATGTGGCTGCCATACAGGCTGTAGTGGTCCTCCAGGTGCTCGAGCAGCAGGCGGCGGACCTCGACCACCAGGGGCTGGGCCAGGTGGGTGCCGGTCGCAAGAAAATGCCCGATGTGCCGGAACACCCACGGACGGCCCTGCGCCGCCCGACCGATCATCACTGCATCGGCGCCGGTAGCAGCCAGCACATCGCGCGCCTGCTCCGGCGTGCAGATGTCGCCATTGGCCACGACCGGGATGCGCAATGCGGATTTCACCGCACGCACGGTGTCATGCTCGGCATGACCACGGTAACCCTGCTCGCGCGTGCGGCCGTGCACGGTCACCATCTGCACACCCGCAGCCTCTGCGGCCCGCGCGATCACCAGCGCATTGCGCTGCGACTGGCACCAGCCGGTGCGCATCTTGAGGGTCACGGGCACCGCATGTGGCGCACAGGCGTCCACCACGGCCGTGATGATCGACAGCGCCAGGGCCTCGTCCTGCATCAGGGCCGAGCCCGCCCATTTGTTGCATACCTTCTTGGCCGGGCAGCCCATGTTGATGTCGATGATCTGGGCGCCACGCGAAATGTTGTAGTGCGCCGCCTGCGCCATCATGGCCGGCTCGGTACCCGCGATCTGCACCGCAATGGGACCGGGCTCACCGTCATGGTTGGCGCGGCGCGAGGTCTTGAGCGTCTTCCACAGGTCGGGGCGCGAGGTGACCATCTCGCTGACCGCGTAGCCTGCGCCCAGCCGCCGGCACAGCTGGCGAAACGGCCGGTCGGTCACACCCGCCATCGGGGCGACCATGAGCCGGTTGGGCAGGACGTAGGGGCCGATCTTCATGCGTTCGGGAGGGGTGGGGCCAGGGGGAAAGCAGGTGGGAATTCGCGGGAGGCGACCCATTCTAGCTGCCCATAATTTCAGCAATTGAAATGCGCCGCATGGCCCGGGGCACTCTGCCTATACTGCTGCTCGCATGGAAGCCTGGATCGACCACCTCATCACACTGCTGGCGCTTCCGCGGTTCGGCCTGAGTACTGTCTTCATCGTGTCCTTCGTATCGGCGACCTTGCTGCCCGTCGGATCCGAGCCCGCGGTCTTCGGCCTCGTCAAGATCAACCCCAGCCTCTTCTGGCCGGCCATCGGTATCGCAACCATCGGCAACACCCTGGGCGGCGCAGTGTCCTGGGGCATGGGATACGGCGCGCACCAGCTGGTCGACCGGTACCGTCATTCCCCCAGCCATCTGCGCGCCCTGCGCTGGCTTGAGCGTCTGGGCCCCAAGGCATGCCTGTTGTCCTGGCTCCCGTTGGTGGGAGACCCTCTTTGCGCAGTCGCCGGCTGGCTGCGGCTGGCGTTCTGGCCTTGCATCCTTTACATGGCCATCGGCAAGTTCCTGCGTTATCTGGTGATGACGGCGCTGCTGCTGTGGGTGTTTCCAACACCGTCCGCCTAGCCCGTATGGACAGTGGGCCCCGTGCAGCCACCCGCATAATCGAGCCATGGATACCAAGTGGCTTGAAGACTTCGTGAGCCTGGCCGAGACTCGCAGTTTCAGCCGCTCAGCGCAATTGCGCCATGTCACCCAGCCGGCGTTTTCCCGCCGCATACAGTCGCTGGAGGCCTGGGCGGGTACCGACCTGGTCGACCGCAGCTCCTACCCGACCCGGCTCACGCCCGCAGGCGAGACGCTGTACGACCAGTCGCTGGAGGTGCTCCAGGCGCTGCAGAGCACGCGGGCCATGCTGCGGGGCCATACCTCCGCAGCCCAGGATGTGATCGAGTTCGCAGTGCCCCACACCCTGGCGTTCACGTTCTTCCCGGCCTGGGTGTCAGGCCTGCGGGAGGTTTTCGGTCCCATCAAGAGCCGCCTCATCGCGCTCAACGTGCACGATGCCGTGCTGCGGCTGGTCGAAGGCAGCTGCGATCTGCTGATTGCCTACCACCACAGTTCTCTCCCCTTCCAGCTGGACCCCGCGCGCTATGAGATGGTCAGCCTGGGCGAAGAGGTGGTTGCGCCTTATGTGAAACCGGACGCCCAGGGCACACCGATGTTCAGCCTGCCAGGCCGGGCTGGCCATCCCCTGCCCTACCTGGGTTACGCACCCGGGGCCTATCTGGGACAGATGGTCGACATGATCCTGAAGCAGTCAGGCGTGCCGATCCACTTCGACCGTGTCTATGAAA
>JBIKTP010000399.1:0-3731 GCA_044348035.1 Burkholderiaceae bacterium | reverse complement strand
TGGGGCGTGACATCACCGGCCTGCCGGTGCATGAGATTGCCCGGGCAGGCATGGTGCGCACCTTCCAGATCACGCAGCCGTTCGCCAAGCTCACCGTGCACGAGAACATCGCGGTCGGCGCCTACCAGAAATTCCCGGAGCGGCATCGCGCCTGGGAGCATGCCCGGGCCATCGCAAGCCAGGTCGGCATGGACCACATGCTGGAGCAACCGGCCTCCGAACTCACGGTGGCCGGGCGCAAGCGCCTGGAGCTGGCGCGGGCGCTGGCCACTTCACCCCGCCTGCTGTTGCTCGACGAAGTCATGGCCGGGCTCAACCCGTCCGAGATTCTCGAGATCATCGCCATCATCCGCAAGATCCGCGACAGCGGCGTCACGGTGCTGCTGATCGAGCATGTGATGCATGCCGTGATGAGCCTGTCGGAATACATCTACGTGTTGTCCTACGGCAAGATCATCGCCCAGGGAACGCCTCAGGAAGTGGTCAACAACCAGGCCGTGGTCGAGGCCTATCTGGGCCGCGGAAGCACCCTGCCCCAGGACGATGCAAAGCCGGGAGCCAGCCATGCTTGAGATCCGCCAACTGCATGCCGGCTACGGTCAGATAGAGATCCTGCGCGGCATCGACCTGGACGTCGGCAAGGGCGAGATCGTCGCCGTGCTGGGCAGCAATGGTGTCGGCAAGTCCACGCTGAACAACAACATCTCGGCTCTGTACCGCCCGTTCTCGGGGTCGATCCGCTTCGAGGGCCGCGAGCTGGTGGGCTTGAGCTCCACCGAGATCGTCAAGCTCGGCGTGATCCATGTGCCCGAGGGGCGGCGCGTGTTCCCGAACCTGAACGTGCGCGAAAACCTCGAGCTCGGCAGCCAGGTGCGCGGCCGCGCCCGCCGCGCCCAGAACATCGAGAAGGTGGTGGGCATCTTCCCGCGCCTGAAGGAGCGGTTTGCACAGCTGGCCG
The DNA here is from genome assembly GCA_044348035.1 of Burkholderiaceae bacterium. Classification (GTDB taxonomy): domain Bacteria; phylum Pseudomonadota; class Gammaproteobacteria; order Burkholderiales; family Burkholderiaceae_C; genus CAISIP01. Next base: position 2,773 of record JBIKTP010000399.1, on the reverse strand, counting down.
GCACCCTGTCCGGCGGCGAGCAGCAGATGCTGGCGATCGGCCGTGGCCTGATGTCCGAGCCCGAGCTGCTCATCATGGACGAGCCTTCGCTGGGCCTCTCGCCGCTGCTGGTCGAGGAAATGTTCGCCCTGATCCGTCGCATCAACCGCGAGGGCCAGTCGATCCTGCTGATGGAGCAGAACGCCGTGCAGACGCTGGCCATCGCCCACCGCGCTTACCTCATCGAGAACGGCATGATCGCCATGCAGGGGGCGGCAGCCGACCTGGCAAACGACCCCGACCTGCGCAAGAACTATCTGGGCCTCTGACGCACCATGAGCACCCCTTCCACACCCGAGATGCAGGGGCGTTGTGCGCTGGTCACCGGCGCGGGTTCGGGCATTGGAATGGCCACTGCGCGCTGCCTGCTGGACCATGGCGCAAAGGTCGCGGCGGTGGTGCAGGACGCCACGCAGGCGTCGCATGTGCGGATGCAGCTTCCGCAGGCCGCGGTCCTGGTGCAGGACCTGCGCGACGACGCCGGCTGCGCGGCCCTGCCGGCCCGTGCGGCGGCAGCGCTCGGTGGTCTGGATGCGCTGGCATGCTGCGCCGGCATCTTCCACAAGAAGGGCTCCGACGACACCCGCCTGGAGGAATGGCGCGAGACCCTGGAGCTCAATCTCAGCAGCACCTTCATCCTCACCCGCGCGGCCATCGCCCACATGCGCCAGGCGCGCACGGGCGATGCCAGCGTGGTGGTGATCACCAGCCAGATCGGGCTGGTCGGCCATGCGCGCGGGGCAGCCTATGCCGCATCGAAAGCCGGCCTGAACGGAATGGTCCGCTCGCTGGCTCTCGAATGGGCCGAACAGGGTGTACGCCTCAATGCCGTCGGGCCCGGCCCGGTCGAAACCGCGATGGTGGCCAGCACCCTGGCCGACCCGGTGGCGCTGAACGCCATGCGACAGAGCATTCCGATGGCCCGGCTCGGACAGCCCCGCGAGATCGGCGAGCTGGTGAGTTTCCTGCTGTCGGCAAGGGCGTCCTTCATCACCGGCCAGGTCATCTGTGCCGATGGCGGGTTCACCGCCCGTTGACCATCACTCCCCGCGCCATGTCTGCCACACCGCTGTCCGCACTGGCCCAGGTGGTCCGCAGCAAGAATGCAGGCCCCACGCTGCTGACCATCGACCTGTTCTTCGAGGATGCACAGGCCTACGCGCGCGCTGCCGGCAGCACGCATCTGGCGCCGGATGCCGTGGCAGTGCTCTACCAGCGCGATCCGGGCGACGTACAGCGCTACCTGCTGCCGTCGATCCACGCCATCAAGTACACGATGCCACGGCGCATCTGCGCCGGCGACCCCGGTGATGGCGACGTGTACGGCGCGCAGCAGCATGCGGCCCTGCTGGGCGTGCTGGTATGACGGCCTGCGAACGCCTGCTGCGCACCCACCGCCCGGCGGACGGGCCGCTGCGCGTGCTGGCCGCGTCCGGGCAGCTTGGCTACGGCATTCCCGCCGACGCGCTGGAGCGTGGTCTGCTGCGCCGGCCGCATGTCATCGGCTGCGACATGGGCTCCATCGACCCGGGCCCGCACTACCTGGGTTCCGGCACCATGGCCGCCCCTGCCGCCATGGTGCGCCGCGACCTGGAACTGGTGCTGGCCGCCGCGCGCGCGCTGGACATCCCGCTGGTGATCGGCAGCGCCGGCACGGCGGGCGCGGCTCCGCAGCTGGACGCCACCGTGGCCCTGATCCGGTCGATCGCCCAGGAAAAGGGGCTGCATTTCCGCCTGACCACGGTCCACAGCGATCTGCAGGCCGAACAGGTACTGGAGGCATTGGCGGACGGCCGGCTCGACCCGATCGGGCCCATGCCCCTGCCGACCCCTGAAGAAGTGCGCCAGTGCAGCCACATCGTCGGGCAATGCGGCACCGAGACCCTGGCCCGCGCGCTGCAGACCCCGACCGATGTGCTGGTGGCAGGCCGCGCCTGCGACACCGCCATCTTCGCCACCCTGCCGAAAATGCTGGGCTACCCCACCGCTCTGTGCCTGCACATGGCCAAGATCGTCGAATGCACCTCCCTGTGCTGCCGCCCTGCGGGCCGGGACGCCATGCTGGCCGAACTCGACATGGAAGGCTTCACGCTGGAGAGCATGAATCCGCTCGCCCATGCCACGCCCGCATCGGTGGCGGCGCATGCGCTGTACGAACAGGCCGATCCGCTGGAGGTCGACGAGCCCACTGGCACCCTGCTGTTGCGCGATGCCCGCTACGAGGCGCTGGACGGGCACCGCACCCGGGTCAGCGGGGCCGGCTTCCGGCCACGCGCGCAGCCCACGCTCAAGATCGAAGGTGCTGCCCCGGTCGGCGCACGCTGCGTGCTGCTCGCCGGCGTGGCGGATCCGACATTGCTCGCCTGCCTGCCGCAGGTGCTGGCAGCGGTCGAGGACAAGGTCCGGCAGCTGGTGCCCGGTGCCTGGTCGGTGCACAGCCATATCTACGGCCAGGGCGCGGTGGCACCGCTGCCTGCCGCACGGCATGGCCAGCACGAGGCCGGGCTGGTGATCGAATTCCTGGCACCGGACGCTGCGTTGTCGCGCACCGCTGCCGGCGTGTTCAAGCAAAACCTGCTGCACCATGGATACCCGGGGCGCGTGAGCACGGCCGGCAATCTGGCCTTCGCCTTCACGCCCAGCGAAATCGACGCCGGAACCGCCTACCGGTTCGTGCTCTACCATGTCATGCGGGGCGCCGGCCTGGGCGACATCTTCCAGGTCCGCTCCCATA
>JBIKTP010000398.1:0-3734 GCA_044348035.1 Burkholderiaceae bacterium | reverse complement strand
GACAAGCAACCCGAGTTCAACGGCTGGCGCAGGGACCTCGGCCCCTGGACGCCGAAGTACGAAGATGGCCGGCTGTTTGGCCGCGGCGCAGCCGATGACGGTTATGCGGTGTACGCGAGCATCGCGGCCATCCAGCTGCTCAAGGCCCAGAAGGCGCCGCATCCGCGGATCGTCGGCATCGTCGAGACCTGCGAGGAAAGCGGCTCCTACGATCTGCTGCCCTACATCGACTCGCTGCGTGCCCGGCTGGGCGATGTCGGCCTGGTCGTATGCCTGGACTCCGGCGCCGGCAATTACGACCAGCTCTGGCTCACCACCAGCCTGCGCGGCATGGCCAGCGGCACGCTCAAGGTCGAGGTACTGACGGAGGGTGTGCACTCGGGAGACGCGTCGGGGCTGGTGCCTTCGAGCTTTCGCATCATGCGCCAGGTGCTCGATCGGCTGGAGGACAGCAAGACCGGCCGACTGCTGCCTGCCAGCTTCCATTGCGAGGTGCCCCCCGACCGGCTGGCGCAGGCCCGGGCCACAGCCGCCATCCTGGGCGACGATCTCACCCGGCGGTTTCCCTGGGCCCACTACGACTGTGATGGCGCGGCCACCTCGGTGCTGCCGACCACGTCCGACCCGGTCGAGGCGCTGCTCAACCGTACCTGGATTCCAACCCTGAGTGTCACCGGTGCCGAAGGCTTCCCGGCCATCGCCGATGCAGGGAACGTGTTGCGGCCCTATACCGCGTTCAAGCTCAGCGTGCGTCTGCCGCCGCTGGTGGACGCGGCACAGGCGGTGCAGGAGATGAAAGCCCTGCTGGAGGACAACGCGCCCTACCAGGCACGTGTCACCTTCGAGGGCCGGGGCGGCGCGACCGGCTGGAATGCGCCGGCCATGGTGCCCTGGTTCGAGCAGGCGCTGCATGCAGCCTCCCGGGCGCATTTCGGTGCGCCCTGCGGCTATATCGGGCAAGGCGGCACGATCCCGCTGATGAGCATGCTGGAACGCGGATTCCCCAAGGCGCAGATGATGGTCTGCGGCGTCCTGGGGCCTCGCAGCAATGCCCATGGGCCCAACGAGTTCCTGCATGTGCCGTATGCCAAGAAGCTCACGGCGGCAGTCGCCCGGGTGATTGCCTGCGTGCCATGAGCGCAGCGCCGGGCCGCCCCAAGCGCGCTCGCACCGCAGTGCGCAGCACGGAGGTTTCGTGATGAGCGCAGCGCCGGGCCGCCCCAAGCGCGCTCGCACCGCAGTGCGCAGCACGGAGGTTTCGTGATGAGCGCAGCGCCGGGCCGCCCCAAGCGCGCTCGCACCGCAGTGCGCAGCACGGAGGTTGCCTGATGCGATTTGCGGCGGGGTCGTTCGTGGGGCGTGTCGGGGGCGCGCGGTGAGCGGCTCCAGCTTCACCCCGTTGACTGCCCAGGACGGCACCCACCTGGTGGTGGTGGACTGGCCGCTCAGCAAGGGGCCGGTGCGTGGCGTGGTGCTGATCGTGCATGGGCTCGGTGAACACGCCTGGCGGTATGACCACGTGGCAGAACGCCTCAACAGCTGGGGTTTCGCCGTGCGCGCCTACGACCAGTTCGGGCACGGCGAATCCATGGGCCAGCGTGGTGCCCTGCCCAGCGCCGGGCGGCTGCTGGATGACCTGGCCGAGGTGGTGGACGAATGCCGCTTCCGGATGAACGAGGGCACGCCGCTGATCTTGCTGGGGCACAGCATGGGCGGTCTGGTGGCAGGGCGCTTCGTGTCGCTGAACATGCGCAGGGTGCAGGCCCTGGTGCTCTCCTCGCCCGCGCTGGATCCGGGGCTGAACCCTTTCCAGAAGCTGATGCTCGCCGTGGTGCCGCGCCTGGCCCCGGATCTGCGGATAGGCAACGGCCTCAATGCCGACTACATCTCCCATGACCCTGCGGTCGTGGCTGCGTACAAGGCAGATCCCCTGGTGCATGACCGCATTTCAGCGCGCTTGGCGGTGTTCATTGCCGAGAGCGGGCCGGCCACGATTGCCGCTGCGCCGGCCTGGTCGGTCCCGACCCTGCTGATGTATGCCGGCGCGGACAGACTGGTGGATCCGCGCGGCAGCCGCAGCTTTGCGCAGGCGGCGCCGGGTTCGGTGGTGACGACCCGCTGCTTCGACGACCTCTACCACGAGATCTTCAATGAACCCGGCCCGCAGCGCGAGCAGGTGTTCGCCGAATTGCAGCGCTGGCTGGACGCGCGGTTTTGACCGGCTGCGCGGCCGCAGCCGCGCCATCTCAGGATTTGCCGAGCAGGCCGCCGAGCATGCCCATCAGGTCACCGGCATTGCCCAGACCGCCCTGGGGCGCCTGGCCCTGGGGGGTCAGGCGGTCGATGATGCCGGGAAGGATCTGTGACAACTGTCCCGCAGCGGCGTCGCGGTCCATGCCGATCCTGGAGGCCAGATCGGCCAGCGTGTCCTGGCCCAGCACCTGGCTGAGCTGATCGCCGGAGATCGGCTGGTTGGCGCCGGTCCCGACCCAGGAGTTCATCACATCGCCCAGGCCGGCCTGCTGGAACTTGGCCATGAGCCCTCCCAGCCCTCCCTGGCCACCGTCATTGCCCAGCATGCCGGTGATGGCCTGCAGGATCTGGGGGTTCTGCGCCAGCGCGCTGATCAGCCCTCCCAGGCCACCGCCACCATCGGCGGACAGATTGTTGTTGCCGGTCACGGCACCGAGTACGGAATCAAGCAGACCCATGGCATCCTCCTGTTGTGTGCGGGGCCGCAATGCGCCCCGGCGTCAGGCCTGGGCGTTGCGGACCGAGCGATTGTGCATCGCCAGCCAGGCCAGCGCGAGGCCGGTGAGGGCCAACGGAAAGATCGAGCCGATGTTGAGCATTTGCCAGCCCTGGGTCGTGACCAGCGCGCCCGAAGCGAAGGATGTCAGGGCCATGACCGTGAACACGCAGAAATTGATGGCGGCCTGCGCGCGGTCCTTTTCTTCCGGCCGGTAGGACTGCAGCGCCAGCGTGGTGCTGCCGGTGAACAGGAAGTTCCAGCCCACGCCCAGCAAGAACAGCGCAGCCAGGAACTGGTGCAACTCCACGCCCGAGAGCGCGATGGCGATACACGCCGCATTGAGAACGACCCCCACGGCCATGATCTGCAAGGTGCCGAAACGCCGGATCAGGTGGCCGGTAAAGAAGCCGGGTGCAAACATGCCGATCACATGCCATTGCAGCACCAGCGCGGCGTCTTCGAAGGGCAGCTTGCAGATCTGCATGGCCAGCGGTGTGGCGGCCATGAGCAGGTTCATCACGCCGTAGCCCAGCGCAGCCCCCATCGTCGACACGACGAAAGCCGGCTCGCGCATGATCTCGGACAGGGGCCGCCCCGCCGGGCTTCCGGCGACCTTGGGCGGCACCGGCGGAAAACGCATCATGGCCACGATCACCATGCACGCCATCGCCACGATGGCCAGCGCCAGGTAGGCGCCGGTGAATGGCACGGAGGTCAGTCCCCGCGTGCGGGTTGCCAGGTTGGGGCCGATCACGGCACCGATCAGCCCGCCGGCGAGCACCAGCGAAACAGCCCTCTCGCGGTATTCCGGAGCGGCCAGTTCGGCGGCGGCGAAACGGTACAACTGCCCGTTGGCGCTGTAGTAGCCGGCGATCACGGTGCCAGCGACCAGCAGCCAGAAGTCGTGGTGCCAGACCGCCCACGCGCACAGCAGCGCCGAGAACAGTCCGACGGCCAGGCCTGCCTGGAACGACCCCTTGCG
>JBIKTP010000397.1:0-3748 GCA_044348035.1 Burkholderiaceae bacterium | reverse complement strand
CACCAGGTGCATGGACTCGGTGCGCAGCTGGAACTCGATGTTGACGCCCGCAGGACCGACCAGTGTCGTGTGCAGTGACTGGTAGCCATTGAGCTTGGCAATGGCGATATGGTCCTTGAACCGCCCAGGCACCGGTTTGTACAGCTGGTGCAGCGTCCCGAGTGCCGTGTAGCAGTCGAGCAGCGTCGGAACGATCAGCCGAAAACCGTAGATGTCGGTCACCTGCGCAAAACTCAGGTGTTTCTGGTCCATCTTGCGGTAGATCGAGTAGACGGACTTTTCGCGCCCTGCGATGCGCAGCTGGATGCCGGCTGTGGCGAATGCGGCTTCAAGTTCCCGCTGCACCTTCTGGATCAGGTCGCGGCGCCGGCTGCGCGACTTCGCGACCGCCCTGGACAGGACGGCATTGCGCCACGGGTGCAGATAGGCAAAGGACAGATCCTGCAGTTCACGGTAGATCTGGTTGAGGCCAAGGCGGTGGGCGATCGGCGCGTAGATCTCGAGCGTTTCGGAGGAAATGCGGCGCCACTTGTCGCGCGACACATCCGCCAGGGTCCGCATGTTGTGCGAGCGATCGGCCAGTTTGATCAGGATGACGCGGACATCCCGCGCCATGGCCAGCAGCATCTTGCGGAAGGACTCGGCCTGATTTTCCTCACGTGTCGTGAAATGCAGCTTGTCGAGCTTGGTCAGGCCATCCACAAGGTCGGCCACCTGCGAGCCAAAACGCTCGATCAGCTCTACCTTGGTGATGCCACAGTCTTCCAGCGCGTCATGCAGCAAGGCTGCCATCAGTGCCTGCGCATCGAGCTTCCAGTCGGCGCACTGTGCGGCCACCGCGATCGGATGCGTGATGTAGGGCTCGCCGCTGTTGCGCAGTTGTCCCAGGTGGGCTTCGTCGGCAAACTTGTACGCTTGGCGGACCTTTTCCACGTCCGCCGCAGGCAGGTAGTCTAGCTTGCTGGTCAACGCCTTGAAGCTCGCCGCAGCGGCGTTCGCCGCAGCCGGGCTGATCGACGCACTTACGGGGCTCTTGCGCGCGCGCTTTGTCGACGGGATGGGAGGGCTTATCGGGTCGGTCACCCCTCGAATATAGCCTGCAGGGCCAGGCAGTGACAGGCCCAAGAAAAAGGCACCCCGCAGGGTGCCGGCATTCAACGATGCATCAAGCTCAGAGAGGCACTTTTTTCAGCATCTCGATGCCGACCTTGCCGGCCGCGATCTCGCGCAAGGCGGTCACGCCGGGCTTGTTCTTGCTCTCGATCTTGGCCGCGTGACCCTGGCTCAGCATGCGCGCGCGATAGGTGGCCGCAAGCACCAGCTGAAAGCGGTTGGGTATCTGCACAAGGCAATCTTCAACAGTGATGCGGGCCATGGAAACTCCGGTAGGTGTCAGTCAAACTAGGAAATGTTCAGCGCTGCGAAGATGTTGGCGCGGGCTCTGCGCTGAGCCGCCAGCCTGAGGCGCTGTGCGTGAACAATCGCTTTCAGATCGAACAGTGCGCGATCAAAAGAGTCGTTGATTATAACGAAGTCGAACTTATCCACCTGTGCCACTTCGATGGCGGCATTCTTGAGGCGCAGTTCGATCGTCGATGCGGCGTCCTCCCCGCGCCGCTCCAGCCGGGAGCGGAGTTCTTCCCAACTGGGGGGGAGGATGAAGATCAGCAAGGCATTCGAGAACACCTTCTTGATCGCCACGGCACCCTGGAAATCGATCTCCAGCACTACGTCGGACCCGGCCTGCATGCGTTCGGCGAGGGCCTGCCGGGATGTCCCGTAGCGATGGCCATGCACTGCCGCCCATTCCACGAAGCCGTCGGCGGCGACCATGGCATCGAACTCCGCAGCGGACACGAAGTAGTACTCCCGGCCATGGATTTCCTGGCCACGGGGAGGACGCGTGGTGTGCGACACCGAGGGTTTGACGAAGGAGTCAAGCTCCATCAAGGCCTTGACCAGGCTGGATTTGCCAGCACCGCTTGGCGCTGCAACGACGAACAGGTTGCCGGGATAGTCCATGGGGGGGGCGGGTCGAAGCCATGCAGCGGGGAGTAATGTCATTGTAGGGGGGCGCGTCCCTGTCCCGAACTTGCTCGCGTCCAGGTTGTCAACCCAAAGTAGAAATGTCCCCTGTTTGGCCAAAGTAGAAATGTCCCCTGGTATTGGGGTTGAAGGATTTCAGTCCGAGGGGGAGAGAGGGTGCGAAGGGCGTAGCCCGTAGCGCCCTGAAGAAGCACGAGGCACGATAGGCACGGTGTCCGGTGTGTAGATGCCCGCCTTGCGCTGGCTGTCCTGGAATGCCAACTCGGCGGCCAGGCGGTTCAGTTTGTTGCGCTGGGCATCGCGCACTTTGTCGACCACCGCGTTGAGCGTCTTGTGGTCGGTTGCCTGGCGATTGGGCACATTGATGCCGAAGGCGTGACTGCGGTGGGCCAGGGATTTGCCGCAGTAGCTCAGGCGCAGCGTACCGTCTGCGTGCTGGGCGATGTTCACCATGGCGCGCGCTTTGGGCGCATGGGCCTGGTTGGGCAGCAATTGCAGGATGCGGCCCTCGAACTTGCAGGCCCCCTGTGCACTCAACTGGCGCTGGTGGTGCAGCGCGCAGATGTCGGCCAACGCCGCCGCGCTGCCGGTCCACGGGCGGTGCATATCCTGGGGGTTGTGTGGCTGCACGCCAAAGCGCGCGTTGTGCCCGCGCAGGTACTCGTCCAGGTAGCTGTTGGCTTGCTCCATGGTGTCGATGCCGGCCAGCCGCATGGACTTGCATAGCCGGTCCTGCAGCGTCTGGAACAGTCGCTCCACGCGCCCCTTGGCCTGAGGAGTGCGCGCGCAGATTGGCTCGACATCGAGTTGCAGCAGTGCGCGCTCAAACTGCGTGGGCGTGGAGTCCTCCGGGTCGCTCTTGGTGAAGATGCCGTGGCGGTCGCTGTACAGGGCCAGCGGGGTCCCGTGGCGCTGCACCAGTGCTTGCAGCACCTGCAGGTAGCCCTGGGTGGTTTCCTGCGCGAAGAATCGCGCCCCCAGAACCCGTCCCGTGGCGTCGTCGATGAAGGCGATCAGGCAGCACTTGGCTGAGCGGCCTTCAAACCAGTCGTGGTGGCTGCGGTCGATCTGCACCAACTCGCCCAGGCATGCCCGCCGGGGGCGTGGGCTGTGCACCCGCTGTGCCCGGCGACGCTTGGCCTGCCAAAGACCTGCCTGAATCATCCAACTACGCAGCGTCTCCACGCTGAAGCCAAAGCCGTGCTCGCGCTCGAGGTGCTCATAGGCCAATTGCGGGCCAAAGTCAGCGTAGTGCTGCCGCACCAGCTCAACGTAGCGTGACTGCAGCGAGGCGTCGATGCGTCGATTGCTGCGCTGGCCGCGTTTGCCAGACACCAGCCCTTGCGCCCCATGCTCGCGTAACCGGCGCACCAGGCGCTTGACCTGGCGAACCGACACCCCCAGTTGCTGAGCCGCATGCGACTGCCCCAGCCCGTCTTGCGCCATCCGCCTGAGCACTTCCAGACGTTGCACTTCCTTCTGACTCATCAGCTTGTCCTGTGCCTCCACCATCGTCCTCCAACACCATTGAAGGGGACACTTGTACTTGGGGCGAAGGGGACATTACTACTTTGGGGCCACACGTATGGCACCGCGGCGCACCTTGCGCTAGACTGCCTTTCGGTCTGATCCCCACAAATGCACAAGCCCCGCGTTGGAGCAGTGAACCCGTCCGGACTCAAACATCGCCTGTCGGCCATTC
>JBIKTP010000396.1:0-3751 GCA_044348035.1 Burkholderiaceae bacterium | reverse complement strand
CCCGCACGCATGCGCTGGCACTGGATGTGCGCGACGACGCCCATTTCATGAGCACCGTGCGCGAGTTCGCCGAACATGCCCGCGGCCGCAAGCAGTTGCGCCTGGAATACTGGTACCGCGCGCTGCGCCGCCAGCACCAGGTGCTGATGGACGGCGACGAGCCCGCCGGCGGACAGTGGAATTTCGACGCCGACAACCGCGAGTCCTTCGGCCGGGCCGGGCCGCCGCCAGACATGCCGGCGCCGCGCCGGTTCCCGCCAGATGCCCTGACGCAGGAGGTGCTGGCGCTGGTGCGGCAGCGGTTTGGCGACCATCCGGGCCGACTGGAGAGCTTCGGCTGGCCGGTCACGCGGGCGGATGCGCTGCTGGCGCTGGCCGACTTCATCGCGCACCGCCTGCCGCTGTTCGGCCGCTACGAGGACGCGATGTGGGCCGGCGAGCCCTGGCTGTACCACTCGCAGCTGAGCTGCGCGCTCAACCTCAAGCTGCTGAACCCGCGCGAGGTGATCCAGGCCGCCGAAACGGCCTGGCGCAACGGCCATGCGCCGCTGGCCGCGGTGGAGGGCTTCGTCCGCCAGATCCTCGGGTGGCGCGAGTTTGTGCGTGGCATCTACTGGACGCAGATGCCGCAGTACCTGGAGCACAACGCGCTCGGTGCCCGGGCGGCGCTGCCGGCCTTCTACTGGAGCGGCGCGACCGACATGGCCTGCCTGCGCGACGCCATCACGCAGACGCTCGAGCACGGTTATGCCCACCACATCCAAAGGCTGATGGTGACCGGCCTGTACGCGCTGCTGCGCGGGGTGAACCCGCAGGAGGTGCACCGCTGGTACCTGAGCGTGTACGTGGACGCCGTCGAATGGGTCGAGCTGCCCAACACCCTGGGCATGGGCCAGTACGGTGATGGCGGGCTGATGGCCAGCAAGCCCTATGTGGCCAGCGGCAGGTACATCCAGCGCATGGGCAACCATTGCAGCGGCTGCCGCTACGATCCGGCAGTCTCCACCGGTCCGAACGCCTGCCCGTTCACCACGCTGTACTGGGATTTCCTGGTGCGCCACGAAGCGCTGCTGGCCAAGAACCCGCGCATGGGGATGCAGTTGAAGAACCTGGCGCGGCTGGGAGATGCGGAGCGCGCGGCGATCCAGGTTCAGGCGCAGGCCCATCGGATGGCAGTGGATCGGGCTTCCGCTACAGATGCACCAGGCCGGGATTCGTAAAGGAAATCCCTCCGAATCAAGCACTTGCGCGAAGAGCGGCGGCACGGTGCCGGGCAGGGCCGGGCGTCAGGGGAGCGAAGCGGTCGCGCGTTGCCGTTACGATATCTCCCCACAGCCACTGCACCAAGGCCCCCTTTCATGAAAATCACTGTCATCGGCACCGGTTATGTCGGATTGGTCTCGGGCACCTGCCTGGCCGAGGTCGGCAACGATGTGTTGTGCCTGGACCTCGACCCGGCCAAGATCAAGATCCTCGAAGACGGCGGCATCCCGATCTACGAGCCGGGCCTGCTGGAGATGGTGCGCCGCAATGTGGCCGCCGGGCGGCTGCACTTCACCACCGACGTGGAGCGCGCGGCCCATTTCGGCACCATCCAGTTCATCGCGGTGGGCACCCCGCCAGATGAAGACGGCTCGGCCGACATGAAATACGTGACGGCGGCTGCCCGCAACATCGGCCGCTACATGACCGACTACAAGGTGGTGGTCGACAAGAGCACGGTGCCGGTGGGCACCGCCGACGCCGTCAAGGCCGCGATCGACGACGAGCTGGCCAGGCGCGGGGTGAACACGCCCTACAGCGTGGTGTCCAACCCCGAGTTTCTGAAAGAGGGCGCGGCCATCGAGGACTTCATGAAGCCCGACCGCATCGTGGTGGGCTGCAACGACGAACAGGCGGCGCTGAACATGCGCGCGCTGTATGCGCCCTTCCAGCGCAACCACGACCGGCTGATCGTGATGGACGTCCGCAGCGCCGAGCTGACCAAATACGCCGCCAACGCGATGCTGGCCACCCGCATCAGCTTCATGAACGAGCTGGCCAACCTGGCCGAGAAGCTGGGCGCCGACATCGAGCAGGTGCGCAAGGGCATCGGCAGCGACCCGCGCATCGGCTACGACTTCCTCTATGCCGGTGCCGGGTACGGCGGCTCGTGTTTCCCCAAGGACGTCAAGGCGCTGATCAAGACGGCGGCCGACGATGCCGGCATCCACCTCAAGGTGCTGCAGGCCGTCGAGGATGCCAACGACGCCCAGAAACATGTGCTGGGCGGCAAGGTGCTGGCGCGTTTTGGTGGCGACCTGAAGGGCCGGCATTTTGCGTTGTGGGGGCTGGCCTTCAAGGCCAACACCGACGACATGCGCGAAGCCACCAGCCGAGAGGTCATCCAGGACCTGCTGGCCGCCGGCGCCACTGTCACCGCCTATGACCCGCAGGCGATGCACGAGGCCCGCCACTGCTTTCCCGACGAGCCGCGGCTGACCTACGCCGAGAACCAGACAGCCGCGCTGGAGGGCGCCGACGCACTGGTCATCGTCACCGAGTGGAAGGAATTCCGCAGCCCCGACTTCGACACCATCAAGGCAAAACTCAGGCAAGCGCTGATTTTCGACGGGCGCAACCTGTACGACCCCCGGCTGGTGCGGGGCATGGGTTTCGAGTATCTTGCGATCGGGCGCTGAGGCCCGCCAGGACGATCCAGCGTCCATGGCATGGCCCTGGCTGCCTTGCCATGGGGCCGAGGCCCCGCGGGGCCTGAAGTCAACCCGGGGGAGAAACTCAAGGTGATTTGTGATTTCCCTTAGTCGCAGTCCTGCCGTGAGTGTGTGGCGCAAGGCCATCGGCGATTTGACAAGCCCCAAGCATCGGGCAGGACGGGCCTCCCGGCTGGCCCGCCACTCTGCATGCATGTTCCTGCTGGTCGGGGCTGCTGCCGGGCCGGCTCTTGGCGCAGACTACTCCCTGTCCGCTTACGGCACGATTGGCTATACGCGTTCAGACCAGTCATTCAAATATGACCGGCTGATCGACAACCAAGGTACGCTGCGCCGCGATAGCGTTGCTGGATTGCAGCTGGATTCCCGGCTGACGGATTCGGTCGGGGCGACCGTACAGATCGTGACAGAGGTTTCCGACAAAGACGAGCGCCAACATCGCGCAAATGTCGCCTGGGCGTTTCTGTCATGGCGCCCGACGAGCGACTGGCTTTTCAGGCTGGGAAAGCAAAGAATCCCGCTCTATCTGTACTCACAGACCCATAACGTGGGGGTTACCTACGATTTTGCACGCCTCCCGATCGAGATGTATTCGATTTCACCGAATAACGATTATGTCGGGGCGTCTTTCAGCAAGACCTGGAATCTTGGGGAGGACGAGGTTTTGCTTGAGGGGAACTGGGGCAATACTCCGATCAATGCGCGGGTATGGACCAGGGACGATATTCCAGGCCAAAAGACTGCAGGTGCCACATACCGGAATTTATCGGCAAAAGGAATCGCAATAAGTCTGTCTTATAAGCACGTTGACGGAATAAATCGTGCTGGCCTATATCGTGCGTCATTGATTGGAAGAGGCGAGGAGACAATTCGTGTCACTTTTCCCTTTGTAAGCATATTCCCGGGCATCGGGTACTATCAACCCTCGTCTTTGCTGCCTGGCCCAGGCGTTCCACAGATAAAGGAAATCGACCTGTCCGTGATTAGTATGGGCACCGATATCAGTATTGGTTCAGGCTACCGGTTATCCGGCGAAT
>JBIKTP010000395.1:0-3756 GCA_044348035.1 Burkholderiaceae bacterium | reverse complement strand
ATCATTTTTCTTCCTCGCCTGATTCTGGGGCGCGGTCGTGGCCACCTGCATCACACCTTGCGTGCCGCCGGCCATGGCGCGCGCCACAAGCACATCCAGCGGCTCCCGGCGGTAGGTCACTGCACGCAGCAGCATCGGCAGGCTGACACCGGCGATCAAGCGCGAACGGTTGCCATCCACCGCTTTCTGCGCCACGTTGCAGGGCGTTGCGCCAAAAACATCGGTCAGCACCAGTTTGTGCGGCTCCTTGAGCTGGTCAAGCGCGATCCGCACGCCGGCCAGCGTTTCGTCGAACGGCACATCGCCCTGGATGTCGAAAGCCAGGACCGATGCTGCGCTGTCGGGAAACACGTGCAGCACGCATTGGCGCAAGGCGCTGGCCAGGGGACTGTGTGCGACGATCAGGATGCCGGTGCTCATGTCGCGCGATTATGGCCTGCAGCACGCAGGAAGTACCCATAAGACACCATGCAGCAAGCCAGGAACACCGCCATGGCCAATTGGAAGGCCAGGGGTCTGGCCAGTCCCATGAACCCCAGCGCGTCGATCATCAGGCCGATGGACCACTGCACCACGAACACCCCCAGAAAGATGACCAGGTTGAAGGCAGACAGGGCACGCCCGGCCAGTGCAGGTGGAAACGCCATGCCGACCGCTGGTTGTGACAACGTGACGCAGCTGCAGCTCACACAGTAGGCCGCAAGCATCACGCCGGCCAGCCAGGGTAGCCACTGCGTTGCGACGATGGTGCCGCCCAGCACCACAAAGCTGACCGGCATGCCCCAGGCCATCAAGCGGTTGGCTGGCCAGCCCTTGCGCACCAGCCAGGGCGTGGCATACCCCCAGGCCCAGAACGCACCCAACATCGACATGTTGATCCAGAAAAGGCCGGTGGCCGCCTGCAACCCGCTGAAACCGGCGACCGTGACCATCCAGGGCGTGGCCCACAGGGTCTGCACGGCAACCAGGCCGCCGTAACAAAAAAAGGCCATCGGAACGAGCGCACGGAAGTACGGATGCCGCCATACCTGGGCGTACCCGCCCGGAGCCGGTTCACCCACCACCGGGCTGGCCGGTGCCCAGACAGGGACCCGCCATGCCACGCCGGCCATGGCCAGCGCGATCAGGGCTGCGAGCCCTACGAACAGACTGCGCCAGCCGACCAGGGGCAAAAGCCATTGCACCGGGAGGGTCGATGCGACCATGCCCAACGACCCGGCCATCAGCATCCAGGAGTTGCATCGCATTTGGGTTGCGGGCGCAAACCAGCGCCGGTAGCCAGTCAAGGGCGCCATCAGGCAGGCGCTCACGCCCACGCCACACAGCATGCGCGCAGCAAAAAGCCCCCACAGACTGTCAGCCAGCGAGAAGGCCAGACAACCCAGTACCGCGACACCCAGGAATCCCAGGAGGACACGCCGGGGGCCATGGCGGTCCAGCCAGGTCCCGAGTGGCAACTGGGTGATCGAGAAACCGAGGAAGTAGGCGCCAGCGAGCAGGCCGAGATCGCGCGCCTGCAAGCCGAACTCCTGCATCAATACCGGCGACAGCGTGGCCGTGATGGCACGGATCAGTGCAGACAGGAAATAGGCCAGCGCAAAGGCCAGGAAAACAAGAACGGCGGCTCGCCGGGGCAGGACGGTCATGGAAAACGCAGCCCGGCGAAAAACACCTCGCCCACTTCGGGGTCGAGTGCGGGCCCGTACAGCAGTGCGGCATAGACCTCGGTGCCCCGCGCAAACCAGGTCGCCTTCAGTATCAGTGCCTGTCCATTCGCCGCACTGCCCGCGGCATCCACGGCCAGCGCCTGCGGCAAAACCGTTGCACGCTCCATCCTCCAGGCTGAATGTGTCACGCCCGAAACGCGCATGGTCGCCAGTGTGGCCTGGCGCCACTGGTCAAGTACCGGGCCCGCCAACGCCGGATCCGGCAACACCGCATGCCCGACGGCGGTGGTGACGCCGGCAGTCTCGCAATGGTGCATGTGCAACTCCACGGGGACACCACCCATGCTGACCTCGCGCGTCGTATGCTCGGGCTTGCAAGGGAACATCGCAGCCAGCGGGGTGGCAGCGATCGCGGTCTGGCGCCAGTTGAAAGCCGGCGCGCAAGCGGTCGCGGAAAGGGCGGCCAGCAGCCAGGCAGCGGTCATAATTGGTAAGCGCATCGAGAGATTATCCCGGTCCCGGCAAAACTGGGCCCGGCTGTCGGTCCGGCACCCGACTCGCGCAGGAACATGGCCCGGTCAGCGGGTCAGGGGAGGATGGCATGACATTCGACAATCGCTATTCCAGCACGGCGCCTGCGCCTCTGGAAGGCATCCCGCAGACTCCAGGCCCGGAGGAGGTCGCCGGCGAGGTCCGCCGGGCGGAGTTCGGGGCGGCTGGTGCGGTTGGCGCTGAACTCACCCGGGTGCTGGTTCGCGTGCGCATGGCGATGGATGCGCTGGTCAAGGCGCATCCGGCGGCGGCACCGCATGCGGGTGCTGTCCTGCACTGCATCGAAGATGCCTCCCGCATTGCCCGGCAAGGCCGCTTGCTGGCACGGCTTGCCGCTGGCGAGGTGCGACACCACAACGCGCCGGTCCGGCTTGACCAGTTGCTGAATGCCCAGCTCGATATCCGCATGCAGGCCATCGACGCAACTGTTGTACTGCAGCGGACGATCACGCCAGCGACCGTCATCGTGGACCGGGATCTGGTCAGCGCGCTGGTCGAAGCAGCACTGGATGCCACCATGGCGCCCGGCCACAGACTGGAGCTCTCCCTGCACATCAAGGATTGGCCTGCGCACGCCGTATTGCGTATCGGCGCCGCTGCCCCGATGCGAGCCGTTGCCGAGGATCCCGAGAATGAGCGGCTGGGTTGGTATCTGGTTTCCGAGATCAGTCGCCTGCTCGGCGTCACCGTGGACCGCGTTCGATCACCCGGCCAGACCTTGATGATGTTCGAGTTTCCGCGTACCGTGCGGGAGCTCGAGGGCCTGACGGCAATGGAGGTCGAGATGGATCTGCCGTCGGCTGCCGGGGACTCGTCCCGGGTGCTTGCCGGCCACCGGGCACTGATCATCTCCAGCGATGTCAAACTGCGTGAAGATGCCAAGCGTGTGTGCCGGGAGATGGGCATGGTGGTCGACAATGTTCCTTCGTCCGTTCTGGCCGCCCAGCGCTGCGCCATGGATCCTCCCGATGTGCTGATCGTCGATGAGCGCTTCAACGACGACCGCTTCCACCAATTGCGCGAACAGATGAGTGCCCGCCATCCGGACTTCCCTGTGGTGGAGATCGCCTACAGTGGCGAGGCCTCCGTGGCTCCCTGGGGCAGCGGGGGAACCACCCGCGTGGCGCGGCTCGACCTGTTGAAACAGTTGCCGCAGGCTCTGATACTGGAGATGTCCAAGGTGCTGTAGCGCCAAGCCCGGTATCGGGCGTACCCACCTCTATTTGAGGGCGCCGAATACCTTCTTGAGCACCGCGCTTCCCGTGCCGATGGGGTCCTGGCGGATCTTCTTCTCTTCTTCACCGATCATGAAATAGAGGCCGTCCAGCGACTTCCGGGTGACGTACTGCTGGATGTTGGCGTCTTCCTGCTTGACAAGACCCATGCCCTGTGCCTTCTCGGCCACGCGGTTGTACTTGGCCGCCAATCCGACCTTTTCCGTGGCCTTGTTGACCACCGGCAGGAACTTGACTCCCAGCGGCTCGCGGGTCTTGTCGGCAAAGAAACCGGTGACCGAGGTGTCGCCCCTGGAGAGTAT
>JBIKTP010000394.1:0-3758 GCA_044348035.1 Burkholderiaceae bacterium | reverse complement strand
CACCGCGCCGCCCTCAGTCTGCAGCCACAGCAACCAGACAGACAGTGCACTGCGCTTGAGCTTGCGCGTCCTGACAGGAAACCTCTCCGGCGAACCCAGGCGCAGCGCAACACAATGCTGCGACACCGGGCATCGGTGACACGCCGGCGCGCGGGGCAGACAGACAGTGGCGCCGATGTCCATCATGCCCTGCGTGTAGCGGGGCATGGACTGCGCCAGCCTGGAGGCAGGCAGCAGCGCCGTGGCGGCGTCCCAGAGCCTGCGCTCGCTGGCCAGCGAGGCCAGATCGTCCTCGAAAGCGAGCACCCGCGTCAGCACCCGCTTGACATTCGCGTCCAGGATGGCCACCCGCTCACCAAAACACAGCGAGGCGATGGCTGCGGCAGTAGAGCGGCCGATCCCCGGCAGTGTCTGCAGGACCTGCGCCGTGGACGGAAAAACGCCCCCGTGGTTCGCCACGACAGCCTGGGCGCAATGGTGCAGGTTGCGCGCACGGCTGTAGTAACCCAGGCCGCTCCACAGGCCCAGCACCTCGTCCTGGGATGCAGCCGCCAGCGCGGACACCGTGGGCAGGTGATGCAGAAAACGGCCGAAGTAGGCCCGCACCGTGGACACCTGCGTCTGCTGAAGCATGATCTCGGACAACCAGACCCGGTAGGGATCACGGGTGTTTTGCCAGGGGAGATCATGGCGGCCGCTACGGACCTGCCAGGCAACCACCAGGTCGGCAAACTGCGCCGGCTCTGCGGCTGCGGGCTGCTGCAAGACGATCAGGCCACTGCCACCGGCTGACGGACCTGGCGCACGCGGATCAGGTAGTCGGTCAGTTCTTCGAGCTTGGCCTCCAGCTCGTTGAGGGTGTGTTCCTGGCCCTCGATCTCGGCAATGCGGTCGTTCAGACCACCGGTCGCCTGCTGGATGCGGTCGATGGCCTCGATCCGGCGGCCAAAGTTGCGCCGGCGCTCGCGCAACTGGGCGTCGAGCTGGGCTGCGGCCGTCTTGCTCCAAAGCTCGACATCCGCCAGGGCCGCCTCATGGATGGTACGCAAGCGCGTGGCCAGGGCCCGCACCAGCCGGTCCGAGAAGTCAGACTGTGCCAGGCGAAAGGCGTTGGTCACGCCCAGGTAATGCACGTGCCCACGCTCGAGAGCATCCAGATCCTGCAGGTAGGTTGTGAACTCCGGCTGGGACGGCGACTGCAGCGAGAACCCATGCTCGCCATTGAGCTGGCGGAAGGTCGCGGCGAGCATGGTGTGGATTTCGGCACAGAGCCCCTGCACCCGCCGGAACACCCCGCGCAAACGCTCGAAGGTCTCCCCGTAGGACTTCTTGATGCCGATCTTGAAGCCTTTTTGCTGCAGGGCTGCATTCAGCTGCGCCATCTCGCCCTTGAGGGCTGCACCACTGAGGCTGTCAAATACCTCCCGCAGCAACTTGAGGTGGACGGACCGCACGGCATGAATCTTGGCACCGCTGAGATCGAATTCAGCCTGCTCCTGCGTGATGCGCGACCGCATGTGCTTGATCACCGACGCATTCTTGCCCTGCAGGCCCTTGAGTTCGCTCATCTGCTCGCTCAGATCGCGGCGCCGGATGTTGATGACCCGCCCGCTTTCCTGCCGCAGGCTGGAGATGCCCGATGCCACGACGGCTCCAAGGATTTTCTGACGCTGGCCCAGGATGCCATCTCCCAGTGCCCGCTCGAGATCGGGCAGGCAGCTGGCCGCGAGCAGTGTCGCGTCGTCGGTCACTTTGCCCACCAGCCCCTTTTGCGCCGACACCGGGATCACGTTGGCGGCGGGAATGCCCAGGATCTCGGCCGTCGACGCCCGCTGACGCTCGATCTGGGCGTAGATCTGGGCAGACGAACTCAAGGCGTCCCACAGGGTGTCGATCTTGTTGAGCACCACGAGGCGCACATCCGACTGGTCGGGGTCGACGATGAGATGCTCGCGCCAGATGGACAGGTCGGATTTGGTGACGCCGGTGTCTGCTCCCAGGATGAACACCACCGCCTGTGCCTGCGGCAGCAGGCTGACCGTCAGCTCGGGCTCGGCGCCGATCGCATTGAGGCCGGGCGTGTCGAGGATCACCAGCCCCTGCTTGAGCAGCGGATGCGCGATGTTGATCAGCGCATGGCGCCAGCGCGGCACCTCGACCAGCCCCTGCGCATCGACCATCGGGTTGTCGTCGGGTGTTTCGCTGTGCCACAGCCCCAGCGCCCGGGCGTCATCCTTGGTGACCTGTCGGGTCTGGGCCACCATTTCCAGGGCGGCTGCCAGCTGCTGCGGGTCGTTGACGTCCAGGTCGACCCGGGTCCATTTCTCCGGCGCCATGCGCCATTCCATGAGTGCCTGGGGCTGCAGGCGGGTCTCGATCGGCAGCAGACGCAGGCAGGGCGGTACGTCGGCGTCGTATCCCATTTCGGTCGGGCACATCGTGGTGCGGCCCGCGCTCGCCGGCATGATGCGCCGGCCGTACCCGGCGAAGAAGATGGCGTTGATCAGCTCCGACTTGCCACGGGAAAACTCACCGACGAAGGCCACCATGACCTTGTCGGCCTTGACCTGAACCTCGAGGCGGCGCAGGCGCTCCTCGACACCGGCATCGAGCAATTCATGGTCCTTCATCCACTCGGCCAGCAGCTTCAGGCGCAGCCCGAACTCGCGCCGCCAGGCACCGTGCTGATCAAATTGCTCGTTGAAAGATGTGCTCACGATTGCCCCGCAGGTATTTCAATATAGCATCCGGCCGGTTTTCTTTGTCAAGTTTGCTGACAGGTGCGGCAGAAAAAGGTCGACCGCTGGCCTTGCCGCATCGACTGCACCAGGCCGTTGCACACCTTGCAAGGCTGGCCGGCGCGGCCATACACCATGGCCTCCTGCTGGAACTCGCCACTGTCGCCATGGGCATTGGTGAAGTCGCGCAAGGTAGAGCCGCCCCGCACCACCGCACGCGCCAGCACCTGCCGAATGGCGGCATGCAGGACGGCCATTCGGGCCAGGCTCAGCCGGCACGACCGGGTGGTCGGGCGGATCCCTGCAAGGTACAAAGCCTCACAGGCATAGATGTTGCCCACGCCCACCACCACCTCGCCCGCGAGAAGCACCTGCTTGATGGCAGACTTGCGCGCCTTCAGCTCGCTCTGGAACGCGCGCAGGTCAAAACCCTCCGACAAGGGCTCCATGCCCAGGTGGCCGAGCAGCTTGCGGGCCACCTCGGCGTCCTCGGAATCAGCAAACACCACGGCACCGAATCGGCGCGGATCATGCAGACGCAAGGTGCCCCGGCTGGTGACCATGTCGAAATGGTCATGAACCCCGGCGCCCGGAAGACCGCTGGAGAAAACCAGGCTCCCGGACATCCCAAGGTGAATCAGCAGCAGCCCGTGATCCAGGTCCATCAGCAGGTACTTGCCGCGCCGGCGCACTGCGCGGACCGTGCTCCCTGCCAGCGCGCCAGGCGCACACCCCAGCGGCCAGCGCAAGGGCTTGCCCGTGGTGACGGACAGGATCCGCCCGCCGGCAATGCGGTCTGCGAAGCTCAGGCGGGTGACTTCGACTTCCGGGAGTTCAGGCATGGTTAAGCCAGGGTTGGGCACCAGGGTGCGTTGGCTTGGATTATTATGGTTCGATGTACCGAACCCTGCGCGCAGTTGCGCTTGCCCTGACCGCCAGCCTGCTGACAGCGCCTGCGCTGCTGGCCCAGAATACCGATCCGGTACCGCTGGCCGAACCCAACTCGGCAATGGACGGGCA
>JBIKTP010000393.1:0-3783 GCA_044348035.1 Burkholderiaceae bacterium | reverse complement strand
TTTGTCGACCACTTCGCCGCCACCCGCGACTGGGAATGGCGCCAGTGGCTCGACGCCGTGACCGACTGGGAAATGAAGCGTTATTTCGAAATCATCTGATCCACCCGGAAACTTTATGAGCATCCATTCCTTCGCCTTTCCCACCCCCATCCAGTTCGGCGCCGGTGCGCGCAAACTGGTGGGCCCGCACCTGCTGGCCGCCGGCTGCAAGCGCCCCCTGATCGTGACCGACCGCGCGCTGGGGGCACTGCCGGTGCTGGCCGAGTTCCGCACCCACCTCGCGGGGCTGGAGGTGGCGGTGTTTTCGGGCGTGTTCGGCAACCCGACCTGCAGCCAGGTCATGGACGGTGCCGCCGCCTTCAAGGCGCACCGCGCCGACTGCGTGATCGGTTTCGGTGGCGGCGCCGCGCTCGACGTGGCCAAGATCGTCGGAGTGGCCGCCACCCACGAGGGCGACATCCTCGAATACGTGTGGGACCACCCGCAGGTGCGCCCCATCGTCAACGAGCTGCCGTATTTCGTGGCATTGCCCACCACCTCGGGCACCGGCTCCGAAGTCGGCCGCTCCAGCGTGGTGAGCGAGAACGACACCCACCTCAAGCGCGTGGTGTTCAGCGCGAAGATTCTGGCCAGGACCGTGTTCGCCGACCCGGAGCTCACGTTCGGATTGCCGGCCGCGGTCACCGCCGCCACCGGCATGGACGCCCTCACGCACAACGTCGAGAGCTACCTTTCGCCGGCCTACCACCCGCTGTGCGACGGCATCGCGCTCGAAGGCACCCGCATCGCTGCGGCTGCGCTGTTGACGGCGGTGAAGGAACCGCAGAATCTGCAGGCCCGCTCGGACATGATGATGTCGTCCATGATGGGTGCCATCGCCTTTCAGAAAGATCTGGGAGCCGTACACTCCTGCGCCCATGCGCTGGGGGCAGTGTGCGACCTGCACCACGGCCTGGCCAATGCGCTGATGATCGACACCGTGCTGGACTGGAACTACAGCGCCGCGCCGAAGAAGTTCGACGAGCTGGCCCATGTGTGCGGCGTGGCCGGCGGCGGCAAGGCCTTCGTGCCCTGGCTGCGCAGCCTCAAGGCCAGCGTGGGCATCACCGGCGGCCTGGCCGCGCATGGCGTCAAGCCCGAGCAGCTGCCCCGCCTGGTGCAGATCGCCACCGCCGACATGTGCCACCAGACCAATCCGCGGCCCTGCACAGCGGCCGACTTCGAGGCGCTGTTCAAGGCGGCGATGTAAATGGGCGCCGCACTTCCTGATCGCCTGAAGATCGGCGTCAGCGCCTGCTTCCTGTACCCGGACCCGGCGCGCGCCGCGTTCGCGATCAAGACCCTGCAGTACGTCGAGCAATCCGTGCCGCACTGGATCATGGCCGGCGGCGCGCTGCCGGTGATGATTCCCTCGCCCACGGGTGAAACAGCGCGTGGCGACATCGGCTTCGACGACTACGCGCAGTGGCTCGACGGCCTGGTGCTGCACGGCGGCTCGGATGTCTGGCCTGGCAGCTACGGCGAGACGCCGCTGCAGGAGCGCTGGAGTGGCGACCGCAACCGCGACGTCTACGAGATCGCGCTGGTGCGCGCCTTTGCCCGGGCGGGCAAGCCGGTGTTCGGCATCTGCCGCGGGCTGCAGCTCATCAACGTGGCCTTCGGCGGCACGCTGTACCAGGACATCCCGACCCAGCGCCCGCAGGCCCTGACGCACCGCGACGCGGTGGCCTACGACCTGAATTTCCACGACCTGGCGGTCGAGCCCGGCAGCCGCCTGGCCACGCTGCTGGCTGACCAGCCCGGCCGCAAGATCAACAGCGTGCACCACCAGGGCGTGAAGGACCTCGCCGCCAACTTCGTCGTCGAGGCGCGTTGCCCGGCGGACGGCATGGTCGAGGCCATCCGCCATACCGGTGCTGCCTGGGTCGCCGGTGTGCAGTGGCACCCCGAGTTCCACAAGTCCGAACTCGGCACGCTGAACGACGAACCCATCCTGCAAGACTTCCTGAACGCGGCCCGTGCCGCACGAACCACTGCCTGACCATGCCCCAACTTGCCATCCACAACCCCGCCACCGGCAGCCTGATCACCCATGTCGAGGCCGACGACGCGGCCTCCGTCGCCACCAAGGCCGCCGCCGCCCGTGCCGCCCAGCCGGCCTGGGCCGCGCGCCCCATGGCCGAGCGCGTCGCCTGCATCCAGCGCTTCCGCGCAGCGCTGGTCGCGCAGATCGACAGCCTGGCCGCCATCACCACCGCCGAGACCGGCAAGCCGATCACGCTCTCGCGCAACGAGATCAACGGCCTGCTGCCGCGCATCGACTTCTTCCTGGAGCAGGTGGCGCCCTCCGTCACCACCGAGACCGTCTTCCAGGACGCCGCGATGACCGAACAGATCCAGCACGTGCCGCTGGGCGTGGTGGTCAACATCTCGGCCTGGAACTACCCCTGGTTCGTCGGCGGCAACGTGTTCATCCCGGCGCTGTTGACCGGCAATGCCGTGCTGTACAAGCCCTCGGAATACGCGGTCATGACCGGCCAGGCGATCGCCCGGCTGATGCAGGAGGCCGGTGTGCCGCAGGACATCTTCGTGCTGGTGGTGGGTGCCGGCGAGGTCGGCGCTGCGCTGCAGTTGCAGGACATCGATGGCCTGTTCTTCACCGGCTCGCACGCCACCGGCGCGAAGATCGCGCAGGCCATGGGGCAGCGCCTGGTCAAGCTGCAATTGGAACTTGGCGGCAAGGACCCCACATATGTCTGCGATGACGCCGATCCGAAGATCGCCGCCGCGTCGCTGGCCGACGGTGCGATGTACAACACCGGCCAGGGTTGCTGCTCGGTCGAGCGCATCTATGTGCATGAAAAGATCTACGACCAGTTCCTGGCCGCTTTCGTCGACACCGTGCAGGGCTTCAAGGTCGGGGACCCGACCGCCAACGACACCTACATCGGCGCCATCACGCGCAAGCCGCAGGTGGCCGTGCTCGAAGCGCAGGTGGCCGACGCCAAGGCCAAGGGGGCACGGGTCCTGTGCGGCGGTGCGCGCCTGCCTGGGCCGGGCAACAGCTTCGCGCCTACCGTGATTGCGGACGCCAACCACAGCATGGAAGTCATGCGCGAGGAGAGCTTCGGGCCGATCGTCGGCATCCAGAAGGTGACGGGCGATGCCGAGGCGGTGCGCCTCATGAATGACACCCGGTATGGCCTGACCGCCGGCGCCTATACGCCGGACGAGGCGCGGGCGCGCAGCGTGTTGTCGCAGGTAGACGCTGGCACCGTGTACTGGAACTGCTGCGACCGCTTGAGCCCCCGCCTGCCCTGGAGCGGTGTGGGGGATTCGGGCATCGGGCTGACGATGTCGACCTACGGTATCCAGACTTTCACGCGGCCGAAGGCCTGGCATTTGCGCAAGGTGTGAGGGCGCTGTGCCGGGACCGCCGCGCCGACCTGGCTGATCGTGGTGGTGATCTGCGTCAGATGAAGACCGCCGCCGAGACACTGAAACGCTGGGCCAGGGCCTTGGCCTGTCGCACATTGATCTGACGGCGCCCGCTCAACACTTCACTGACCACCGACTGGGTGCCCAGCTCGGAAGTCAGGTTGATCTGCTTCAGATCGTGCTGGTCCATGGGGAAACGCAGTACCTGAGCGCGTTCGTCATTCGGCAGCGCGTAATGCTGGCTTTCATAGTCTGCAATCAGTTGGCCCAGCAATTCGAGAGGATAGGCTTTTCAAAGGCCCTTCTCCGTGCCAACTGCACCCCAAAAGCGCCACCCGACGCGTG
>JBIKTP010000392.1:0-3792 GCA_044348035.1 Burkholderiaceae bacterium | reverse complement strand
CATTCAGGCGAACGGCAAGGAGTGTCATGGCTGGGCCTTCCCGGTACGTGTTGGAGCAGCGGGCGCGGCCTTGGTGAATTCGGCAACCCAGCGGCGGTCCCACAGTGACGGGAAGGCATGCTTGACGAACGGGTGGCTGGCGCAGACGGCGTCGTCAAGTTCGATGCCCAGGCCAGGTTTGTCGGGCAGGCGGTAGCGGCCTTCGTGCATCGGGTTCCACCCGCCCACCAGCGCATCGCGCCAGGGGGCATCGAAATCACCGAAATTCTCCTGGACCATGACCTGCGGCGTGGCCCAGCCAAAGTGCACCGCTGCACACAGCGCCACCGGGCCGATCGAGCAATGGGGTGCCAGCTGCATGTCCTGCGGCTGGCACAGGGCCGCCACCTTCTTGCCCAGCCACAGGCCACCGCAATGGGCCAGGTCGAGCTGCACGATGTCGCAGGCCCGCAGCTGGGCCAGGCGCGCAAACTCCTCCAGCATGTAGAGGCGCTCGCCGGCGGCCATCGGGAACGGCAGCGCGCGGTGCACCTCTGCCAGCAGGTCGAGGCTGTGCGGCGTGACCGGTTCTTCATACCAGGCCGGCCGGTAAGGCGCGAGGCGCCGACCCATCTCGATCGCAGTGCCCACCGACAGGCGGCCATGCACCTCGATCATCAGGTCGACGGACTCACCCACTGCGTGCCGGACGGCCGCCACGATCTGCTGTGCGTTGTCCATCTGCGCTGCGGTCATGCCTTTCCAGGCCTGTTCGAACGGATCGAACTTCATGCCCTGGTAGCCCCGGGCCACCACGCCCCGCGCCTTCTCAGCGTAGTCCTCGGCAGTGCGGGCGCCGCCGTACCAGCCGTTGGCATACGCCGGCAGTTCTTCACGCGCCCGCCCACCGAGCAGCCGGTAGACCGGCTGGCCGCAGGCCTTGCCGATGATGTCCCAGCAGGCGATCTCCAGCGCGCTGATCACCGTCATCACGGTCGGGCCGCCCTGGTACTGGTCGCGGATCAGGTTGCCGAACACCTGCTCGATGTCGAATGGGCAGACGCCCAGGATGCGCTCCTCGGCCCATTCATGCAGCAGCGTGTGGACGGCCATCTCCTGCCACTCCAGCGTGGCCTCGCCCAGGCCGGTGAGCCCGGTGTCGGTCGTCAGGCGGACGAACAGGTAATTGCGCAGGCCGCAGTTGGTGAGGAAGGATTCCAGTCGGACGATTTTCATGCCATCGGTCTCCGGGGACGGTGGGCTCAGCTTTCGGGCAACTGCGCGGCGGTGCTGTTCTCGCGCGCGGTGAACCAGGCGCCGCAGATGCCGGATACCGCGATCAGGCCGATACCGAACCATGACCATGCGCCCGGCAACTGCTCGAACACCAGCCAGCCACCGATGACGGCAAAGCCGATATGGACGTACAGGTAGGGCACCAGCAGGACTGCCCGCGCCCGTGAATAGGCCAGGGACAACGCGAAATGGCCGAGCGCACCCATGACCCCCATCAGCAGCAGCAGGGACCAGGTCTTCATCGATTCCACCTCGGTCCAGGCGATCGGCAAAACCAGCGACAGCGCCAGGGTACCCACCCAGGACGTGTAGAGGTGGGTGGTCGCGGCTTTTTCGGTCTTGCCCAGATGGCTGCTGAGCAACTGGAACACCGAGTTGGTGAACAGGCAGCCCACTGCCAGCAGAGCCCCCCAACCCAGCGCCTGGCTGCCGGGGCGCACGATGGCCAGCACGCCCAGAAAACCACCAGCCACAAAGACCCAGTGCAGCGGGGCGACCTTTTCCCTGAGCAGGGTCGCTGCCAGCAACGTGACAGCCAAGGGGGTGACCATGACAATGGCGGTGAACTCCCCGACCGGCATGTACCGCAGACCTGTGAATGCCAGCAGAGAACTGGACATCAGCAGCAGTCCGCGCAGCAGCTGAAGCCGGGGTTTGGCTGTGCGCAGCACCTGTGTGCCGTGCAAGGGCAGCAAGACCGCCGTCGACAGCAGCGCCTGCAGAAGATAGCGCACCCAGGCGGCCATCAGCACCGGCACGGTCAGCACCACATACTTGGCCGTGGTGTCGAGCACGGCAAAACAGGCGCAGGCCAGGACAACGAACCCGATGCCACCCAGCACACGCGCCTGCTCCTGGTTCAAGGGGTGGTGTTCTCGCTCACGGTCCCGTCGCCGCCGCGTGCCATGTCATCCACCTCGTATCAGCGTTGGCAGTCCGGTGGACAGGATGGGGAAATACACCAGGATGACGATGACGGCAATCTCCGCGTAAAAGAACAGGGCCAGCTCCGACCACAACATCCGCAGCGAGATGTTCCCGATCTTGCAGGCCACGAACAGGCAGATGCCGACAGGCGGCGAGATCAGGCCGAGCGTGACGCTGACGATCATCACCATCGAGAAATGCATGTCGTCGATGCCCATGCTGCGGGTGATCGGAAGAAGCACCGGCGCCAGAAGCAGCAGCGCCGGACCGGAGTCCAGTGCCAGCCCGATCACGAGAAACGCCACGACACAGACCAGCAGGAAGGTCTTCGGGTGTTCCTTGAAGATGGACACGACCGCCGCAGTTCCCTCGCCGATGCCACCCAGGATCAGGACATAGTTGACGACCTCGACGGCAGCAATCAGCAGGAAAAGGCCGGCGGTCAGGCGCGCCGAGTTGCGTGCAGCCTTGAGGAACCCGGCCAGGTCGAGGTTGCGAAACACGAAGATGCCCAGGAACGCCGCGAGAACCACCGCGACGCCACCGGCCTCGGTGGGGGTGAACACCCCGGAGACCGTGCCGATGACAATGAAGGCCGGCAGGCTCAGGACCAGCATGCTGTCACCGACGAGCCGCGGCACTTCTGCGCGCTTCACCACAATCGTCGAAACCGGCAAGCGGCCTCCCCGGCCGCGCCAGTAGACGACGAGTCCGCACGCGATCGCAAGCACCAGGCCAGGAAAAATGCCGGCCAGAAACAGACTGAGCACGGAAATATTGGCCACGGCAGCGTAGAGAACCATGATGACCGACGGAGGAATGATGGGGCCGATCACCGAGGCTGCGGTCACCAGCGCGGCTGCGAATGCCTTGCTGTAGCCCTCCTTCTCCATTCCCTTGATGAAGACCTGGCCCAGCGCGGCGATGTCGGCCACTGCGGTGCCCGAGATGCCCGAGAACAGGATCGCGGCCAGGATGGCCGCGTAGGCACTGCCGCCGCGGATGCGGCCCACGATGATCTGTGCCAGATGGATCAGCCGTTCGCTGATCCCCCCCCGGTTCATCAACTCCCCGGCAAGGATGTAGAACGGGGCCGCCATCAGCACGAAGGTATCCAGCCCGGCGAACATCTTGGAGATCAGGTTGAGCTGCGGCTCGCCGGTGAACCACAAGGCGAAGGCGCCAGCCAGCGCGAACGAAAAACTGACCGGCAGACCGGCAAACAGCAGCACCGTGAGTGCCAGGAAAGCGGCCATCATGGGCGAATCTCCGCAGGTTCTTCGGGTGAGAAGGCGTCTGCGATCTTGCTGAGCGACACCACGGCGAGCAGCACGCCGCCCACCACCACGGCTGAGTAGACTGCAAGCATGGGCAGACCGGTCGCCGGAGAGGTCTGCTTGCCATTGAGCAGGCAATAGATGCTGCCCTGCCAGATGAGCAGGCCACAGAACACGAGCACGATCAGGTTCAGGCTGGCCTGGTGTAGCGCCTGGAAGCGGGAGTTCTGGATGCCCAGGAACAGGTTCATGTCCATGTGATCACCAAAACGGCTGGCTGCGGCAGCGCCAACGAAGGTGAGCCACACCGTGG
>JBIKTP010000391.1:0-3795 GCA_044348035.1 Burkholderiaceae bacterium | reverse complement strand
ACGATGCGGTCGGTGGCGTCGAGTTCGGCCTCGGTCAGGTCGGCGAAACCGTCCAGGCCCTGCACGGTGCTGCCAGCACGGATGGCCTGGCGCACGCGTTCCCTGGGCACCTCGGAATAGAAATAGCCGAGCTTGAAGGGGGCCAGCTTGTGCTTGGCGGCAAGCTCCTGGATGATGGTCACGTAGAGGTCGACCCGGCTGTTGGAGCCAGTGTCGCCCGACGAGCCGATGACCATGGGCACGCCGAGCTTGCGCGAGGCCAGCAGCATGTACTCCAGGTCCTGGCGCTGCCAGGCTTCGGGGCTGGTGGAGGTGTCGGACCCCAGCGGCACCGGGCCGACGTCGTCGCTGCCGGAGTCGGCGGCGATGTAGTCGGGGCCAGCGGCCACACCGAGCGCAAAACTCTCGGGGCGCAGGGGCGCGAAACCGAGGTGGCCATTGGGACAGATGATCTTGAGGGATTCCATGGGCATGCGTCACGCGATGCGCAGCCCGAAGCGGGCCGCGTCCCGGTGACAAGCGCAGAATCCATGCCATCTGCCGGCCAGTCGGAAAACCGTTATGAATCAAGCCTGCAGGGCAGGCTGTCCGAGGGAGTCGCGTCGTTTGTGCGTGCAAATCACACGCATTGCGTGATTTTCACTCGCTCGTGGGCAGCTCCAGCAGGCCCAGCTTGACCATCTGGTGGCGCAAGGCATGGCGGCTCAGGCCCAGGCTGCGCGCGGCGGTGCCCAGGTTGTTGCGGGCGCCCGCCAGCGCCTGGCGGATCAGCGCGCGCTGGAAGTCGCTGGTGGCGGTGTGGTAGTCCTGCGCCGTGAAGGCCGCCGGGTCGGCGGGCAGACCGGCCGCGCGCGCCGCCGGCGCCAGCCCGACCTCGCGCAGGATGCGCTGGGGCAGGTGTTCCAGGCGGATGCGCGGGCCTTCTTCGATCAGGCAGATGCGCTCCATCAGGTTTTCCAGCTCGCGCACATTGCCGGGCCAGCTGTAGCGCAGGAAGACGGCCTGCACGGCGTCGTCGAAACTCTGCAGCTGGCTGCCATGCTCGCGGTTGTACTTGGCCAGGAAATTCTCGGCCAGCACGAACACGTCGTCGCCGCGCTCGCGCAGTGGCGGGATGTTGATCGCGATCACCTGCAGCCGGTAGTAGAGGTCGTCGCGGAAGTGGCCGGCCTTCACTTCACCGAGCAGGATCTTGTTGGTGGCGGCGATGAAGCGCACGTCCACTTCCACGGGTTTCACCGCGCCCACGCGGCGCATGCGCCGGGTGTCGAGCAGGGTCAGGATCTTGGCCTGCATGACCGGGTCGAGTTCGCGCACCTCGTCCAGGAAGAAGGTGCCGCCGTTGGCAGCTTCCATCAGGCCTTGCTTGCGGCTCACCGCGCCAGTGAAGGCGCCCTTCTCGTGGCCGAAGAGTTCGGATTCGAGCAATGCCGCCGGAATCGCCGCGCAGTTGATGTCGACGAAGGGCGC
The DNA here is from genome assembly GCA_044348035.1 of Burkholderiaceae bacterium. Lineage (GTDB taxonomy): Bacteria > Pseudomonadota > Gammaproteobacteria > Burkholderiales > Burkholderiaceae_C > CAISIP01. The sequence continues at coordinate 2,325 of JBIKTP010000391.1, read as the reverse complement.
CTGCGCACGTGCCGACTGGGCGTGGATCATGCGCGCCACCAGGCCCTTGCCGGTGCCGGTCTCGCCATAGATCAGCACGGTGTGGGCCTTGCTGCGCGCCACCCGGGTGATGAGCGCGCGCAGGGCGACCATCGCGGGGTGGTCGCCGATCAGCGTGACGGGTGGCAGGGGCATGGCGGCAGCGGGGCGGGTCAGCCTGGTGTGGCGATGACTACGCCGGATTCGTCGACGCTGGCCATGGCCGGCTGGCCGCTGCGCAGGCCGCGCCCGGCCGCTGCGAATCCGACCAGCTGCACGCCGCTGCCCAGACGCAGGCTGACCTCGCCGCCGTTGCCGGAACGCGGGCTGCGCGTCACGTTGCCCTGCAGACAGTTGCGCCCTGGAACAGGCGCAATGTCCCGCGCGATCTCGACCGCCGTGGCCTTGCACAAAGCCAGTACTTCCAGACCCGGCTGCAGCCCCAGCAACTGCACGCTTTCGCGGGTGATGCGGGCATGGACCGCCTCGCCGTCGGCCATCCGCAGTCGCACGCGCGCCTGGCCCTGGTGCGGCAGCACCGCGTCCACCGTGCACGGGAACTGGTTGCGCATGCTGGTGCGCAGCGCCATGGCGGCGCGGCCTGGCGATGCGCCATCGGCTGGGCGGTCCATGCGCGCCAGCACGTCCCGGCGGGCGCCGGCCAGGGCCTCGGCCGCCAGCAGCACGCGCTGCCCGGCCGGTGTCAGCACGGCGCCGCCGCCGCCGCTGCCCCCCACGGCCTTTTCCACCAGCGGCGTGCCGGCCAGGTTGGCCAGTGTCTCCAGCGCCTGCCAGGCCGCCTTGTAGCTGACGCCGGCCCCACGCGCCGCCTCGGAGATCGATCCTGCAGCGCCGATGCGGCGCAGGATGTCGATGCGCTTGTCGCTGGCTTCGAAGCCCAGCACTTCGGCCAGGGGCAGTTTCTTCCGGTTCATGGGGTCCATGGTAGCCGCCCGCGCCGCCCCCCTTGTCGCTATTCCCGGTTTGAATAGCGCAGGGGTGGACCATGTTACAGTTTCGCTATTCCATCGATGAATAGCGAGGTGGTGACTTGAAGCGACATCTGGGTCTTTGCATGGTGCTCTGGCTGGGCGTGGTCCAGGCCGCCGAGGTCTCGGTGGCCGTGGCGGCCAACTTCACCGTGCCGATGCAGAAGATCGCGCCCATGTTTGCGCAGGACACGGGGCACAGGGCAGTCCTGGCCTTCGGATCCACCGGTCGCTTCCATGCGCAGATCCGCAACGGAGCGCCCTTCCAGGTGCTGTTGGCGGCCGACGCCGAGACGCCCGCCCGGCTGGAGCGGGAGGGCGCCGGGGTGGCGGGCAGCCGTTTCACCTTTGCCGTGGGCCGGCTGGTGTTGTGGAGCAGGCAGCCGGGCCTGGTGGATGCCCGCGGCGAGGTGCTGAAGGCCGGCCGGTTCGACAAGCTGGCCCTGGCCGACACGAAGCTGGCGCCCTACGGGGCGGCAGCCATGGAAACCATGGCGGCGCTGGGCGTGCTCGAGGCTGTGCGTCCGCGCTTCGTGCAGGGCGAGAGCATCGCGCAGACCTACCAGTTCGTCGCCAGCGAGAACGCGCAGCTGGGCTTTGTCGCGCTGTCCCAGGTATTCGCCGACGGTCGCATCACCAGCGGCTCCGGCTGGGTGGTTCCGCCCGAGCTGCATGCACCCATCCGTCAGGATGCCATCCTTCTGGACAAGGGGCGGGGCAATCCTGCGGCGACTGCCCTGCTGCAGTACCTGCGCAGCGACAAGGCACGCGCCATCATCCGCTCCCACGGTTATTCGGACTGAAAGGGGACCACCATGCTCCTGGGGCCCGATGCCCTGCAGGCCATCTGGCTCACGATCCAGCTGGCGACCTGCACGACGCTGCTGCTGTTGCTGCTGGCCACGCCGCTGGCATGGTGGCTGACGCAGACGCGCTCGCGCTGGGTCGCGCCGATCGGGGCGCTGGTCACCCTGCCGCTGGTGCTGCCGCCCTCGGTGCTCGGTTTCTACCTGCTGGTAGCCATGGGCCCGCACGGCCCGCTCGGGCAGTTCACGCAGGCCATGGGCTGGGGCGTGCTGTCGTTCACCTTCACCGGTCTGCTGATTGGCTCGATGGTCTTTTCGCTGCCGTTCGCGGTGCAGCCGCTGCAGCATGCCTTCGAGTCGCTCGGGCGGCGTCCGATGGAGGTGGCCGCTACCCTGCGCGCCCGTCCGCTGGACGCCTTCTTCACGGTGGCCCTGCCGCAGGCGCGCTCCGGCCTGGTGACCGCCGCCATCCTGACCTTCGCGCACACGGTGGGCGAGTTCGGCGTGGTGCA
>JBIKTP010000390.1:0-3796 GCA_044348035.1 Burkholderiaceae bacterium | reverse complement strand
GGCGGGCAGCGGCAGCGCCGCCAACTCGTCAGGGCTCAGAAGGCGTGCGCCAGCGATGCGTTCTGTGACCAAGATGTCGAGCTGCCTCACCAGCGCACTGTCGATGCACGCAAGGTTGTATTCGAAATTCAGGCGCAGGCTGCGGGCGTCCCAGTTGGTCGAACCGATGAGCGACCAGTGGTCGTCCACCAGCAGGAGCTTGGTGTGGTCGAACGGCGGCGGGCTGAGGTGGATGCGGCAACCGCTCGCCAACAGCTCCGGAAGCTGGGGTCGCGTCGCCCAATCCATCACCCGCAGGTTGCTGTGCTCCGGCAGCACGATATCCACGGCCACGCCGCGAAAGGCGGTTACCTTCAACATGGCCAACACGGTTTCATCGGGCAGGAAATAGGGCGTGACGATGCGCACGTGAGAGCGCGCCACAGCCAGGGCGCCCAGCAGCACCTGCGGCAGGTTGTCGATGTCGGCGTCGGGCCCGTCGGAAACCCCTCGCGCTGCCACCGGCCCGCAAGGAGTGAGCGGGGGGAACCACTTCTTTCCCAGCAGTTGCTCGCCGCTGGCGTAGGCCCAGTCCACTGCGAAGGTTCTTTGCAAGTCCGCCACGATCGGCCCCTCGACGCCAAAGTGCAGGCATCGCACCGGGTGCGCTGGTCCCCTCTCCAGCCAGTGTCCCTCGCGGATGTTCATGCCACCGGTGAAGCCGATGCGGCCGTCGACCACCATGATCTTGCGGTGGTTGCGAAGATTGGCATAGCGTGAGCGCAGCGGATTGCGCGTGGGCGAAAACGCGGCTGCCGTGATGCCGGCCCGGCGCAGGGCGCCCAGCATGTCCGGCCGGCTGTAGCGCAACCCCAGCCCGTCGATCAGGATGCGCACTTCCACGCCGCGCTTGCGCGCACCGGACAAAGCCTGAAGGAAAGCCTGACCGGCGCTGTCGTTGTCGAAGATGTAGCTGGCCAGTGACACGGAATCCTGCGCACCCTCGATGGCGCCAAGCATCGCAGGATAGGCGGCATCGCCATCCCGGAGCGCGGTGATGCGATTGCCGGCCAGCAGCGCGTTGCCGGTGAGCCGCTGGCAAAGCTGTTCCAGTCCCGCCAGCGCGGCATCGCCCCGAAGCAGTGCGCTTTCGACACCTGCGGACAGGTCGGAAGTGGTGGTGTGACCTTCGTGTTCCCATGCGTTGCGCAGGCCCAGCGCAATGGCGTTGCGCCGGATGCGGTTGATGCCGAACACCAGGTAGAGGATTGAGCCGATGCCGGGCGCCAGCCAGGCCAGGCCGACCCACCCGAAAACTGCGCTGACATGGCGCTTGCGCAGCACTGCGTCCACGGTGACAGCGATCGCGGCTGCAGTGTGGGCCAAGGCGAATGCAATGGTCCAGACCTGGGTGAGAACTTCCGTCATGCGGTGGTGCGCAATCGCCGGGCCGTGCAGCTTCCCGACATCACTCGGTATGGTGCACCTGGACTTCGAGTCTGAACCCAAGCTCTTGTCGTGTCTCCATGTCTTGCTTGCCTCGCCTCAGGAGCCTCACACTACACCTCGCAGTTTGAACCTGCAGGTCAGTACCGAGACGCTTTTGGCACAGCATATCGCAGGGAAATTGTAGCGCGTGCCCCTCCAGTGCGGTCCCCATGTGCGAGTGGCGTGCATGAGCGGACCCGGCGCTTGCCCAGGTCGCGAACGGCGCTGGCCCGGGCGGTGGGGCTTGAAGCGCGCCCGGGTCAGGAACGACCACCGGCGGGGGAGGGAATGAACCCTCCGGCTGCTGACCATTCGGGAAAAAGCAGCATTTGGAGGACAGGTGCATCGAATAAATCTGAACGCAGGACCAGACTTCGGGCGCAAACTCCCGGGTTGAGTGGCTGTGGTCGGCACGCATGACTGCGGGTGAGATCTTCGGCCAGGCCATGTCTGGAGAAACGCGATGCCCAATGCCCGAACCGCCAATGCCGTCCGTCTGGAGTTCGCTCCTGAGTCCCTCGTCCAGGCCAACCTTTCGGGTGCGGCATTCACGGGGGACTGGTTGTGGGTGGCAGGCGATGAAGCCTGCGGCCTGGACCGCCTGCGCCGTCTCGACCCCGTGGGGCGCGAGGCCTTGCGCTTCGGCGAGGTGCGCGACTTCCCGCTGGCTGGCCTGCTGGACCTGCCCGGCACGGCGGAGGAAGAGGCCGACCTGGAAGGGATGGCCGTGTCGGACGGCTTTCTCTGGGTGGTCGGATCGCATGGTCTCAAGCGCAAGAACGCCAAGCCGGGCCAGGGCCACGCCGACAACGCCAAGCGGCTGTCGAAGGTGGCGCTTGACGGCAATCGGCGCCTGCTGGCCTGCCTGCCGATCGAGTCCGACGCTCAGGGCGAGCCCTGTCTGGTACGGCTTGCGCTCGACGGCCGGCGGGCGCTTCGCCTGAAGGGCGATGCGCGGAAAAACCAGCTCACGCGCGCGCTGGCCGACGATCCCCACTTCGGGCCCTACATGGCAATCCCGGGCAAGGACAACGGCTTCGACATCGAAGGCCTGGCGGTGGACGGCCGCCGGCTGCTGCTGGGCTTGCGCGGCCCGGTGTTGCGGGGTTGGTCCGCGCTGCTCGAAATCGCGGTCGAAGCCCGGGGAGACCAGCTGCGCCTGGCGCCTCTGGACGATAGTGGCACGCTGATCCGCAAGCACTTTCTGCAGCTCGATGGCCTCGGTGTGCGGGACCTGCATTTCTCCGGCGATGACCTCTACATCCTGGCTGGCCCCACGATGGTGCTCAACGGTGACATCCGCGTCTTCAAGTGGCCTGCCGCCCGGCCCTTGCTGGCCGCCAACCGCGAGCCGGTGCGTTTTGAGGCGGCCTTGACCGAGTCGGTGTCACTGCCGCACGGACGTGGCACCAACCGTGCCGAGGCCATCTGTGACCTGCCACCGGCACTGGCAGGCGGCAAGGCCAGGTGGGTCGTCCTGTATGACGCACCCGGCGCCGACCGCAAGGAGGGGGAGCACACTGTCTTCGGTGACCTGCTGCGACACGACTGAGACCCCGAACCCCTTACGTCCTCATCGCCCATGGCTGTTTGTCCCGAGCTCGACCCCGCCGCACCGCTGCAGTTCCTGATCAATGCGGCAGCGGGCAGCAGCGACGCACAGGCCAAGCGCGAAGTCGTCGAAGCAGCACTGCGGGCTGCTGGACGGCGCGGGGAACTGCTGTTCTGCAGCCCTGCCGAGCTGGCCGCAGCAGCGCGACAGGCCGCGAGCCAGGCCCTCGCCGCCCGCACGGCCGTGGTCGCCGTCGGCGGCGACGGCACCCTGAACACCGTGGCACAGGCCGCGCACGCCGTGGGCTGCGTGATGGGCGTCATTCCCTACGGCACTTTCAACTACTTCGCCAGGACGCACGGCATCCCTACCGAACCGGCCGCGGCCACCAGATCGTTGTTCGACGGGATTGCGATGCCGGTTCAGGTGGCAGCCATCAACGACCGGGTGTTCCTGGTCAACGCCAGCCTGGGGGTCTATCCCGAACTCCTGCGGGACCGCGAAGCCTACAAGGCCCGCTTCGGCCGTAGCCGCTGGGTGGCGTTCGTGGCGGCTTGTGCGACGCTGCTGCGCGCACAGCGCCGTCTGCGGCTGCACATCGAGATGGGTGGCAAGGTGCGCGATGTGCAGACCTTGACGCTCTTCGTGGGCAACAACCGGCTGCAGCTTCAGCAGTTTGGCGCCGAGCCGGAAGACACCCTTGCAGGCACGCCCGGCGACGGCAGCATGGCAGCGCTGATGCTTCGGCCCATTGGCGTGCTGTCGATGATTGGCCTC
>JBIKTP010000389.1:0-3804 GCA_044348035.1 Burkholderiaceae bacterium | reverse complement strand
GCATCCAACCCGGCGCAGACCTTCGCACAGTTCCTGCAGCAGGCGCGCGACGCCAAGCAGCCGCTGACCTTCGGCTCTTGGGGCCAGGGAAGCTCCGGGCAGATCACGGTGGAGGCGCTCAAGCAGGTCGCCAAGATCGACCTGCTGCATGTGCCCTACAACGGCACCGCACCCTTGATCCAGGCGCAGCTGGCCAACCAGATCACCTGCTCGATCTGCCCGATCCCGGTGGCCGCCCAACACCACCGTGCCGGCACGGTGCGCATGCTGGTCGTGGCCGCCAAGGATCGCCTGCCCGAGTACAAGGACATCCCCACCATGCGCGAGAACGGCGTTGCCATCGACATGGGGCCGTGGCTCGGTTTCCTCGCACCCGTGGGTGTGCCCGCCGATGTGCTGGCCAAGATCCACCAGGCGGTGGACCAGACCCTGATAGACCCGGGGGTGGTCGAGACGCTCAACAAGATGTCGATGGTCGTCGACCGCATGGACCAGAGGGCCTACCAGAACTTCTACAACAGCGAATATGACCGCTGGGGCGCCTATATCCGCACTGCCAAGGTGACGGTCGACCAGTAAGCGGCCCTGCTGCACCCTGCCAAGGCACCTCCGGGTGCCTTTCTTGTCTGCGCGTCAGGCGTTTGCGTCGGCAGCCGGGCGGCGCGGTGGCTTGTCGGCGATGGTCCGTTCGCCACGCGCGACATCCTCCATCAGGGGCTGGGCCTGCGGGTCGACCATGCAGTCGCAGAACAGCGTGCGCTCAGCCGCCAGGCCTTCCGCACGGCCCCAGCGCGGGGCGTTGCGCACCAGGCGCTTGATGTTGGCACAGGCGCGCGCGGGCACCGCCTCGATCTGCTCTGCCAGGCGCAGGGCGTCGGCCAGCACATCCTGCGAACAGCCCGACACAAGGCCCAGCGCCAGCAGTTCCTGCGGGTTGAAGACCTTGGCCGTCAGCAGGTGGAACAGCGCTGGGCCCGTGCCCAGCAAAGCGGCCATGGCCTGGGTGCCCCCGGCGCCAGGCAACAGGCCGAGGTTGAGCTCGGGCAGCCCCAGCTGGTAGTCGCCCGACAGGGCGAGCCGGATGTCGCATCCCAGCGCCAGCTCGAAGCCGCCGCCCATGGCGACACCGTTGATCGCCGCAATGAAGACCAGCGGGCTGGCGTCGATGCGCTCGATGCAGCGGTGAATGCCGCCCTGCGGAACGGGCCGCTCCAGCGAGAAGGACTTGCCGCGCGCCAGCATGGCCTGGGAGCGCTGGTGCAGGATGGCCACATCGTAGTGGCGCACGAACATGCCGGGTTCTGCGCCGGTGACCACCACCACCCGGCCCTCGGGCCAGGCCTCGAGCAGGTTCAGGGCCTGTGCCAATTCGGCTTCCATGGCTTCGTCCATGAAGCCATGCGGGGGGTTGGACAGCCGCAGCACGGCGATGCCGCCGCGCCGGCTCAGCGAGACACGCGATGCGGTCCAGTCGGGGGAAAAGGCATCCATCGGGTGCTCCGTGCAAACAGGTATGTGGAGGGCCATCAGGCCTTGGGCAGGGTTACGCCGCGCTGTCCCTGGTACTTCCCGCCGCGGTCCTTGTAACTGGTTTCGCAGACCTCGTCGCTCTCGAAGAACAGCACCTGCGCGCAGCCCTCGCCGGCATAGATCTTGGCGGGCAGCGGGGTGGTGTTGCTGAATTCCAGCGTCACATACCCTTCCCACTCCGGCTCGAAAGGCGTCACGTTGACGATGATGCCGCAGCGCGCGTAGGTGCTCTTGCCCAGGCAGATGGTCAGCACATTGCGCGGGATGCGGAAGTACTCCAGCGTGCGGGCCAGCGCGAAGCTGTTGGGCGGAATGATGCACACGTCGTCGTGGAAATCGACAAAACTCTTTTCATCGAAATTCTTCGGATCCACCACGGTGCTGTGGATGTTGGTGAAGACCTTGAACTCGGGCGCGCAGCGGATGTCGTAGCCGTAGCTGCTGGTGCCGTAACTGATGATCTTGTGGCCCTCGCGCTCGCGGATCTGCCCCGGCTCGAAGGGTTCGATCATGCCGGTGGTCTCGGCCATGCGCCGGATCCATTTGTCGCTCTTGATTGTCATGGTCGTGGTCCTGTGTGCCGGGTCGGCCCGCGCTGCGGATTGTAGGCAGCCGGCTGCAGCGGCCCGGCTATCCGGGTTCGCCCGCGACATGCACACGCTGCACCAGCCGGTCATCACCCAGCGCCACCATGGAAAAAAGCAGTTCGTCGAGGGAGTGGGCGGCCGCCGTGCGCCGCTGCATCAAGGGCGTGCAGGCCGGATCGAGCACGATGAAATCTGCCTCGCACCCGACCGCCAGGTTGCCGACCACCCCGTCCAGCCCCAGGGCCGCCGCGGCGCCGGCCGTGTGCTGCCACCAGAGCTGTTGCGGTGTCAGGCTCAGCCCGGTCTTGGTCTGCCCCTCGCGCCCGACATAGTAGGCGGCCATCATGGTGTGGAACGGCGACAGCGAGGTGCCGCCACCGACGTCGCTGGCCAGTCCGTAACGGAACCCGATCCGGTCAGCGGCGGCGTAATCGAAAAAACCGCTGCCCAGGAACAGGTTGCTGGTCGGGCTGACGGCGGCGGCGGAGCCGGTCGCGCGCATCAGCGCACGGTCGGCATCGTCGAAATGGATGCAGTGCGCGTAGACCGCGCGCTGGCGCATCAGGCCGAAATCGTCGTAGACGGCCAGGTAGGACCGGGAGCGGGGAAAGAGTTCGCGGGCCCAGCGGATCTCGTCCCGGTTCTCGGCCACATGCGACTGGATCCACACATCCGGGTACCGCGCCGCGAGTTCACCGGCGCCACGCAATTGCGCCTCGGTGCTGGTGGGCGCGAACCGGGGGGTGATGGCGTAGCCCAGGCGGCCCTTGCCATGCCAGCGACGGATCAGGTCCTCGGTGTCGCGCAGGCTTTGCAGTGTGTCGTCGCGCACGCCGTCGGGCGAATGGCGGTCCTGCAGCACCTTGCCGGTGATCAGGCGCAGGCCGCGCGCCTGGGCGGCCGAGAACAGCGCATCCACCGAGGCCGGATGGGAGGTCGCAAAGGTGAGCGCCGTCGTGACACCGTTGCGCAGCAGTTCCTGCAGAAAGAACGCGGCTGTGGTGGCCGCATGGTTGGCATCGGAAAACCGGCTCTCCTGCGGGAACGTGTAGTTCTCCAGCCAGGGCAACAGGCCACTTGCCGGCGAACCGATGACGTCGATCTGCGGAAAGTGGACATGCAGGTCGATGAACCCCGGGGCGAGGATGCGGCCGGGCAGGTGTTCCAGCGGCATGCCTGCAAAACGCGGCGCCAGTGCCGCATGGGGCCCCACGGCCCGCACGACACTGCGGCCGAGCGCATCCGGGCCCACCGCCAGCAGGCCATCGGGTTCGTAGATGGCCTGCCCGTCGGCATCGAATCGCAGGATGGCGGCGCGGTAACACTTCATGAAGGCAGAGCTTAAGGCGAAAGCGGGACAGCCCCATATGCCAGGCTGTATAGCCACTAGGGTGCTGCAAGAAACGTGCTCACGCCCCCGGCAGCTTGCCCAGCACCCCGTCCACGAGCCAGTTCATCTGCAGGATCTGGCCATCGGTCAGGGTCTTGCCCGCAGGGATGGCCTCGCGGCCCTGGTTGTCGCGCACGGCACGTGGGGCATGGAACGGATGCAGGCGCCCGGTGGCGATGTCCTTCTGCCGGGCGAGCACCTCCTGCTGCACGGCGGCGGGTACCTGCGGGCCGAAGTCGCCGACGCGCACCATGCCCTCCCGCACGCCCCCCCAGACCGTGCCGCTGGTCCAGGTGC
>JBIKTP010000388.1:0-3812 GCA_044348035.1 Burkholderiaceae bacterium | reverse complement strand
GAGCAGGGTTCGACGGCGGCGCGCGCCGATCTCGGACTGAAAGCGCTGGTGGGCCGCGTGGTACAGAGCCCGCTGGCACTTCCGGTGGTGGACGACGCCGGCAACTACCTGGGGGCCGTCACCCAGACGCAGCTGCTGCTGCGCTTTGCGCAGGACGAGGTGGCCGATGTCTGAACTCCTTGCGCTCGGTGAATGGGTGGACCATGGTGTCAAGCTGCTGATCGAGAACGATGCGGGCAGCCTGCAGCAGTTCGGCGCCGCCATCGAAGGCCTCACCGAAAGCCTGGAGGCCGGGCTGCTGGCCCTGCCGGTCTGGCTGGTGGCCGCGGCATTCGTGCTCACCGGCCTGTGGCGGGTGGGCTGGAAGTTCGCGCTGTTCTGTGTCGGATGCTGCGTGGTGATCGCTGGCACCGGCTTCTGGCCGCAGACCATGGTGACACTGGCACTGATCACCTCGGCCACCCTGCTGAGCCTGCTGATCGGGCTGCCGCTGGGCCTGTGGATGGGCAAGAGCGACCGTGTCGCCGCGCTGGTGCGCCCGACGCTGGATTTCATGCAGACCATGCCGGCCTTCGTGTATCTGATCCCTGCCGCGATGCTGTTCGGTCTGGGCCGCGTGCCGGGCGTGCTGGCCACCGTGATCTTCGCGATGCCTCCGGTGGTGCGCCTCACCAGCCTGGGGATCCGCCAGGTCAACCGCGAGCAGGTCGAGGCCGGCATCACCTTTGGCTGCACGCCGCTGCAGGTGCTGTTCAAGGTCGAGATCCCGGGCGCACTGCCCTCCATCATGGCCGGCATCAACCAGACCATCATGATGGCACTGTCAATGGTCATCATCGCCTCGATGGTCGGTGCCGGCGGCCTGGGCAATGACGTGCTGGCCAGCATCCAGCGGCTCGATATCGGCCTGGGCTTCGAGTCCGGCCTGGCCGTGGTGCTGCTGGCCATCATGCTGGACCGCATCACCGAGACCTTCGGTGCGCAGGGTCCGCGGCGCTCCCTGCGCGAGCGGCTGGGCCTGGGCGGGGGGCGGCACAATCCGGTGGATCCGAACTCGCCCCCACCATGACCGACCGACCGAAAGCGCCCGCCGGGGCGGCGCCCCCGACGCGCCGCTTCGTTTTCCTGACGCTGCCCAACTACACGATGATCGCGCTGGCCAGCGCGGTCGATGCCCTGCGCATGGCCAACCGGGTCACCCGCCGGGAAGCCTACGTCTGGAGCCTGGCCACGCTGGATGGCAAGCCCGCCAGCGCCAGCAACGGCCTGCAGATGTCGCCCACGCTCGCGCTGGAGCAGGCCGGCCCGGCCGACATCGTGTTTGTCGTCGGAGGGGTGCAGGTGGAAAAGGCGGTCACACCGGGGCTGCTGGCGGCCTTGCGGCGCCTGGCCCAGAAGCGGGTGTCCCTGGGCGCGCTTTGCACGGGCGGCTACGCCCTGGCCAAGGCCGGGTTGCTGGACAAGTACAAGGCGGTGATCCACTGGGAGAACATGTCCGCATTGCGCGAGGAGTTCCCGCGGGTGGAGTTCTCCGAGCAGCTGTTTGCGATCGACCGCGACCGCTACACCTGCACCGGCGGCGTGGCGCCCCTGGACCTGATGCTGCACATCATCCGGGAGCAGCTGGGCCGCGACATCGTGCCGCTGATCTCCGAGCAGTTCATCCTGGACCGCATCCGCAATGACCAGGACCGCCAGCACATCCCGCTGCAGGCGCGTGTGGGCCTGTTCCACGAGAACCTGATCGAGGCCGCCGCACTGATGGAGGCCAACATCGAGGAGCCGCTCTCGCTCGACGAGATCGCCGCGCTGGTGGGCGTGTCGCGACGCCAGATCGAACGCCTCTTCAAGCGTTATGTCGGCCAGGTGCCCACCAAGTATTACCTCGACATGCGCCTGCGCCGCGCGCGCGAGCTGCTGTTGCAGACCGCCATGTCGATCATGGAGATCGCGGTGGCCTGCGGCTTCCAGTCGCCGCCGCATTTTTCGAAGTGTTACCGCAACCTGTTCGGCCACACGCCCAGCGCCGAGCGGCAAGGCAGCCGGGCGCTGGCGCTGGTGGGTCAGCCCGTTACGCGGTAGGCGTCGTGGCCCTTGCGGCCGCGGCCATGTTCAGGCAGTCAGGCGGTAGATGGCGCGGAACTTGGATTCCAGGTAGCCGAGCAGAGGCCCCTCGTCGGGTGTGAAACCGCAGGCGTGGGTGACGGTCTCGACCGGCGGGCGCAGGCCGCCATGCGTTTGCAGCTGCGTGCGCAGCCAGCCGGTGGCCGGCCGTGCATCGCCCCGGGCCAGGTGGGCCTCGACGTCCGGCACCGCCGCCTGCAGCGCCTTCCACAGGCAGCCGGCATAGACATTGCCCAGCGTGTAGGTGGGAAAGTAGCCGAAGACGCCGATGGACCAGTGCACGTCCTGCAGCATGCCGTGGGCAGGCTTGTCCACCGCGACGCCGAAGTCCTGAAGGAAGCGCGCGTTCCACGCGGCCTCCAGGTCGTCGGGCGACAGCGCACCGGCCACGAGACGGCGCTCCAGGTCGAAACGCAGCATCACATGCAGGTTGTAGTGCACCTCGTCCGATTCGGTGCGGATGAAGCCGGGCTGCACGCGGTTGACCGTGGCATGGAAACTGTCGGCATCCTCCAGGCCGGCGAGCGCAAAACTGCCCTGCATGCGCTGGAACAGCCAGCCGGTGAACGCGCGCGAGCGGCCCAGCTGGTTTTCGCAGATGCGGCTCTGGCTCTCGTGCACCCCCGAGGACACGCCGTGTCCCAGGGGTGTCAGACCGTAGGCGGTGTCGATGCCCAGCTCGTAGAGTGCATGGCCGACCTCGTGGATGGTGGAGTAGAAGCAGTTGAAGGGCTCGGTTTCCACCACACGGGTGGTGATGCGGACGTCCTGCCCCGAGCCGGACGAGAACGGGTGCACCGCCAGGTCCAGCCGGCCGCGTGACCAGTCGTAGGCGAATGCGTCGGCCAGTTCCCGGGCCAGTGCCAGCTGCTGTTCCCGCGGGAAGTGGCCGGTCAGTGGCCGGGGCTGGAAGGCCGCACCCAGTACGGCCTCGCGCAGCGCCACCAGCCTCGGACGCATCCGCCCGAACATCGCGTCCAGCGCGGCAGCCGTCATGCCGGGCTCGAATTCGTCGAGCAGCGCGTCGTAGGCGTCCTTGCCGAAGCCGCCTGCGGCCAGCGCCTCGCCCTGCTCGCGCTTGAGCGCCACCACCTGGCGCAGCGTCGGCAGGAAATGCGCCACGTCATTGCGGGCCCGGGCCTCTGCCCAGATGCCTTGCGACACGCTGGTGGTGCGGGCGATCTCGGCTGCCAGGCGGGCCGGGATGCAGGCATTGCGCTGGTAGGCACGTGCGACAAGGGCCAGGCAGCGCTGCCCGGCGGCGTCGCTGGCCTGCGCCCTGGACAACCAGTCGCCGACGCGCGGGTCGGTGCGACGCGCATGGAGCACGCCTTCGATGGCGGCCATCTCGTCGCCGCGCTGCACGGCGGCGCCCCGGGGCATCATGGTTTCCTGGTCCCAGCCCAGACGGCCGGCAATCTCTGCCAGAGCCTCGGTGTCGCGCTGGAAGGCCATCAGATCGGTCAATGCGGTCATGATTTGACTCCGGAGTTCGAGCAGGCAGGCACCGTGCCGTGCAGCCGGCAGTATGCCTGCTCGTACACTGCCGCATTCTCACTCCGGCAACGTCCCTGCACCATGAACAAAGTCCGCCTTGGCCAGTCCGATCTGCATGTCACTTCCATCTGCCTGGGCACCATGACCTTTGGCGAGCAGGTCGATGAGCCCACCGCCCACGCCATCCTGGA
>JBIKTP010000387.1:0-3814 GCA_044348035.1 Burkholderiaceae bacterium | reverse complement strand
TGGGGCACATCGGAGCGGGCTGCGGTCGAGACCGTCGGCACGCGCACGGCCGGGTCGCCGAACTGCCCGGTGGCGGTGGCGCAGCCGGCCACCTGGACCATCGGCCCGCCCCTGCGGCGCGCCTGTTCCTCGCTGCCCAGCACCACGGCCGCCGCACCGTCGCTGACGGCGCAGATCTCCAGGATGTGCAGCGGGTCGCTGACCATTGCCGAGGCGAGCACTTCCTCGACCGTGCATTCCTTGCGGTAGCGCGACAGCGGGTTGCCCATGGCATTGCGGTGCATCAGCACGGAGGCCATGGCCAGTGTCTCTGGGGTGGTGCCGAAGTCGTGCATGCGCCGGCGCGTCTCGAGCGCCCAGTAGGCCGGGTTGGTGGCGCCCATCGCGACCCAGCGCAGGTAGTCGGTGTCGGTGATGTCGTCCGGGCTGCCGGGCGGACGCGGAATGAAACCCTTGGGCATGCGCTCGGCGCCCACCGCGGCCACCACCTCGCACTGGCCGCTGGCGATCATCGAGAACGCCGTTTGCACGGCAATGCCGCCGGCTGCACATCCGCCTCCCACGTTGCAGGTGGGGATGCCGCCCTCTGACACCGCCTGCACGATCTCGTTCGCATGCAGGCCCCAGCCCATGCCGCCCTCGAAGCGCGAACTGGCGGCGACCAGGCCCTGCAGGTCGCGCCAGGCCAGGCCGGCATCCATCAGCGCAGCCTGCGTGGCCTCCAGCGCCAGCTGCAGCTGCGGCTTGTTCGGGAACTTGCCCCAGGCATGGGCGCCCACGCCCAGGATGTAGACCGGCTTCATCGCGTGGCTCCGGCAGCCACCCGGGGCTGGAACTTGTAGGTCAGCACCTCCTGGCCGCTGCCGTCGCGGTACAGGGGTTCGAGCACCAGTTCCATGGCCATGCCGATGCGCACGGTGTCGCGGGTGCATCCGCTGAGCATGCCCATGATGCGCAGTCCCTCGGGCAGTTCGACCAGGCCGATCAGGTAGGGCGACCAGTCGTCCATGCGAAACAGCGGCGGCGGGCGGTAGGCCTGCAGTGTGTAGCTGTACAGGACGCCATGGCGGCTCAGCGGCGCATCCTGCACCCGCTTGTCGTCGCATTGCGGGTTGCGGCAGCTCAGGCTCTTGGGGAAATAGTGGGTTCCGCAGCTGGCGCAGCGCGAGCCGATCAGGTGTGCGTCGTCCCCGGAGCCCTGGAACAGGTCCCGCGCGACGGGCGCTTGTTGCAGCGTGGTCATGGCCTGCCCTCAGCGCGACAGGATGTCGCGCGTCTCGCGGAAATACAGCGTGCCGCTGGCCACGTCCTCGACCGTGACTTCGTGGCGCACATAACGGCGCTCGCGCTTGATGAACTTGTCGACCGCCCGGGTGGTGATGCGCACGGTGGCACCGACAGGGATCGGCGCGAGGATCTCCGAGTCGTGGTAGGTGTGGATCGAACCGATCGCGAACGGCCTGGTGTGGTCGAACTGCACCGACAGCACGAAATGCGACACCAGCAGCGGTGGCACCACGGCCGCGCCGAACGGGGATTCGCCCGGTATGTGCCAGGTGTTCATGCGCCAGCCTTCGTACCAGGGGTTGAAGTCCTCCACCGCATCGGCGTAGAGGATGACCAGCTCGGGCGTGATGTGCAGCTCGCGCGACAGCACGTCGCCGATGCTGACCATGTCCCAGTAGGTTTCCGACACGCAGGCCAGGCTGTCGATGTAGTCGCGGGTCTGGCGGACCTGGATCTCCGTCATGGGACGCAGGCCGTCGGTGGTGGGGGCGGGGTGGTTCATGGGGGTGTCTCTCGAAAAGGGATGGTTCGGGCGCTGGGGTTCAGACGCCGACGTCGACTTCGACCCAGCCGACGGTCTTCTTCTCGCCGGCTTCGTTGTCGGCCCAGATGTCGACCGTGAAGCGGTAGCCCCGGCCCTTGGGCGTCTTCTCGCGCACCATGCCGTGGGTGGTGATCACCTCGTTGGCCAGCGTGGAGGCCACGTATTTGCAGACCACCCGCGCGTTGCGGAAGAAGTCGGCGCCGAAATGGTTGACGCACATCTCGGCGATATAGGCCGAGGACATCTCGCCGGTCTGGATCGGTGCCTGCAGGCCGGTCTCGGCGGCGTAGACCGGGTCCCAGTGGTTGGGGTTGAAGCGGCCCCACAGGCGCGAGCCCATGAGCTGGATGGCGGCTTTCTTCTTCACGCCCATCAGCCGGTAGCCGACGGGGGTGTCCGGGGTGATGCGGTAGGCAGTGGCCGGGGTGTCGGCGCTGGCGGTGGTGGTCATGGCAGTCCTGTTGGAGAAAGGGGCGGAATGGAGATCAGCGGCTCAGCACGATCCCGAGTTGCTGTCGGTCGGTGGCGCCGTCGATGCCGGCGTCCTGTAGCCGGTATTTCTCGATGCGCAGGGTGGCGGTCTTGGGCAGCTCGGGCTGCAGCACCAGAAAACGCGGCACCATGAAATAGGGCAGGGCCTGGTTGCAGAAGCGGAAGAACTCCGCGCTGTCGAGCGCCAGGCCCTCGCGCAGCACCACATGGGCCACCAGTTCGTCGTGGCCCAGCGCATTGCGGGCACCCACCACGGCCACCTCGGCCACGCAAGGATGGGTGCGGATGGCGGTTTCCACCACGCGTGTCGAGACGTTTTCGCCGCCGATGCGCAGGTAGTCCTTCAGGCGGGCCTGGAAGCGCAGGCAACCCTGGGCGTCGATCAGCCCCGCATCGCCGCTGTGCCAGTAGCCGTCGACCAGGGTTTCGCGGGTGCGCCGCGTGTCCTTGTAGTAGCCGCGCAGGATGTAGTCGGGGCCGAGCAGGTGGCGCACCTTGATCTCGCCCTGGCTGCCTTGCGCAAGCTCCGCCCCGGTGGCAGGGTCGATGATGCGCAGGTCGGTGTAGGGGGCGGGTGGTCCGGCGGTGCCGAGCTGTGGCGCGTCGAAGTCGCAGATGGTGGCGTTCCCCGCTTCGGTGGTGCCGTACAGCTCCATGAAGCGGGTCGTGGGCCAGCGCGCCTGGACTGCGGCCGGGTCGTCCACCGGCCAGCCGACCCACAGCCGCAGGCCGGCCTGGCCTTCGCGCTCCGAATCGCCGACCGCCTGGCCCAGCATCACTGGCAGGATCGTGCCGGTGCTGAAGGTGACCGAGATCCGGTAGTCGCGGATGTCGCTCCAGAAACGCGAGGCCGAGAACCAGTCCACCTGCACCAGCTCGCATCCTGCCGCCAGCGCCAGCGGGCCGCCGAACACCATGTAGGCGACGTGGTACTGGGGCAGCACGTAGTAGACACGTTCGTCCGGACGCATCCGGAAGTAGTCCGCGTAGAACAAGGCGCGGAACACGAAGGCGCACTGCGTGATCGCCACCCCCTTGGGCAGGCCGGTGGTGCCCGAGGTGTACCAGATGCCCTGCAGGTCGCTGCCGGTGGCGGCGGCATGGGGCGTGAAGGTGTCGCTCTGGCGCCGGTAGTCCGAGAACAGGCTGGCGGGCAGCGTGCAGCCCGCGGCGATGGCGTCGGTGAACAGCACCTGCTGCAGCAGCGGCAGCTGCGCCTGCAGCGGCGCCACCTTGTCCTCGAACAGGGCCTGCGCGGTGATCAGCACGGTGGCGTCGGAATGGTGCAGGATGTAGCGCAGCGGTTCCCCGCGCAGGAACTGGTTCAGCGGCACCATCACCAGGCCGCAGTGCGACAGCGCGTGGTAGAGGTAGGCGTACTCGGCGCAGTTGGGCAGCAGGATCGCCACGTGGGTGCCTTTGCGCAGGCCCAGGTTGTCGAACAGGTTGCAGATGCGGTGCACCTGGCGCGCGAATTCGGCATAACTGACC
>JBIKTP010000386.1:0-3824 GCA_044348035.1 Burkholderiaceae bacterium | reverse complement strand
CGGGCCAGCTGGTGGTGCCAGCCGGCCGGGCTGTCGCCGGGAGCGCCATGGTCCAGCACGGTGCAGGCGATGGTGAGCTGCCCGTCGCGGTGCTGCAGGAACTCGACGGCACGGGTCTGCACCGGCCAGTCGATCAGGGCGCCGGTGGAGATCTCCCAGAAACCGCCGCCAGGGCCGGGATGGGCCCGGATTTCATGCAGGTGCCGGTGGCCGGCCAGCCAGGCCACCACGCAGGGGTGGCGGTGCAGCAGCGCGGCCAGGGCGTCGGCCTGGTGGCGCTGCGGGTCTTGCCCGAGGGTGTTGGTCAGCGATACCGAGCCGTGGTGGCTGGCCAGCACGGCGAAGCGGCCCGGCGTGCGGTCCACCTCCGACAGGCGCGCGTCCAGCCACTCCAGCTGGCTGCGGCCCACGCTGCCCTGGTAGTCGCCGTGGGGGTGGTTGGTGTCCAGCAGGATGATGCGTGCGGCGTCCGTATCGATCACCGCGTCGGTGCAGAGGTCATTGGCGGGGGCCGCGCCGTATCCGAGGGCCCCCCGCGCGGCATGGGCGGCGCGCCATTCCTGGCGGGTGATAGCGCGCCGCAGTGCCAGCGCCGGGACCTGGCGGGTGCCGGCTTCGGAGAACGCCGCCGGATCCTCCACATAGCGGGCCAGCGGGTCGCCGGGCGCGAAACCGGGTGGCCGCTCCAGGCGCTTGCGCGAGCCCGTGGCAATCTGCTCGATCGCGGGCCCGGGCAGCGCGGTGCCCTGGCGCATCAGGTCATGGTTGCCGGGCACGCTGGTCCAGGCAAATCCGAGACCGGGGGCCGCCAGTGGCGCGCTGGCACGGGCCAGGAAATCGGGGATCGCCGGGTAGCTGCGGGGCTTCCAGGTGTCGTCCACGCGGGCGTCGGGGCACCAGTAGGGCCAGGGTGTGGTGCCGTCCCAGCCTTGCGGGTCCTGCGCGCTGCCCCAGGCCGGCAACTGCGCGTGCCCCCCTGCCACCAGCGCCAGGAAGGTGTCGAGTTCGTTGTGCTGGGCGTTGTCGATGTTGTCGCCCAGGCTCAGGGCCAGGTCATAGGGTCGCCGGCTGTGGGGGCCGCGGGGGTCGCGCCGGGCCGCGTCCACATGGGCGGCCAGGGCCCAGTGGGTCAGCGTCTCGTAGGGCCGGTGCATGTGCAGCAGGGGCTGCCACAGCGGCTCGGCTGCCAGCAGCTCGACCCACTCGCAGCGCGCCGGTGACGCGGCATCGAGCACCTGGGCGTCCCCCACCAGCCAGAGCGCGAGTTGGCATTCGCCCGCATCGGTGGGACGCGTTCCACCGAGGTCCTGGCGCAGGAGGGGCATCACGGCTGCAGTATCCTTGCGCCCCTGTTCCTCGTCAAACCCTGCATGTCTTCCTCCTCGTCCTATCTGATCGGTGTCGACACCGGCGGCACCTTCACCGATGCCGCCATCATCGAGGCCCGCGGCCACCGCGTGGTCGCGCGGGCCAAGGCCATCACCACCAAGGGGGACCTGGCCATCGGCGTGGGTGAGGCTATCACGCTGGCGGTCGCGCAGCTGCCGCAGGGCCTGCAGGCGCAGGACATCGCGCTGGTGTCGGTGTCCACCACGCTGGCCACCAATGCGGTGGTCGAGGGCCATGGCAGCCCGGTGGGTGTGCTGCTGATCGGTTTCGACGCGCAGATGGTCGCGCGCACCGGCATCGCCGAGGCCTTCCCCGGCCTGCCGATGGAGGTGATCGCCGGTGGCCATGACCACAATGGCGACGCGCGGGTCCCGCTGGACATGGCCGCACTCGATGCCGCACTGGAGCGCATGGCAGCGAAGGTCGACGCATTCGCGGTGGCGTCCACCTTCGCCGTGCGCAATGCGGCCCACGAACAGGCCGCCCGCGACCATATCGTGGCGCGCACCGGCAAGCCGGTGACCCTGTCCACCGAGCTGTCGTCCGACCTCGATGCGCCGCGCCGGGCGCTGACTGCTGCACTGAATGCCCGTCTGATTGCGCGCGTGAGCACGCTCATCGAGGCGGTGCAGCGTGCGATGGCGCAACAGCAGATCCGCTGCCCACTTATGATCGTCAAGGGTGACGGTACGCTGGCGCTGGCCGAGTCGGTGGCGACCCGGCCGATCGAGACCGTGTTGTCCGGCCCGGCGGCCAGCCTGGTGGGCGCGCAGTGGCTGTCGGGCCTGCAGAGTTTCATCCTGTCCGACATCGGCGGCACCACCACCGACCTGGGCATCGTGCTCGACGGGCGGCCGCAGGTCACGGTGCAAGGCGCGGAGGTGGGGGGCTGGCGCACCATGGTGCGTGCGATCGATGTGCGCACCGTCGGGCTGGGTGGTGACAGCGAGATTCACCTGGGCGCTGGCGGCAAACTCGGCGTCGGGCCGCAGCGGGTGGTACCGGTGGCGCTGCTGGGAGCCCGCTACCCTGAGCTGTTGGGCCTGCTGGAGGCCGATCTGGCCGATGTCGACGGCAGCTCTGCGCTGCACGGGCGGTTCGTGCTGCTGCCGTTCGGCGCGCGCGCCGGCGCGGCGACCAGCGAACTGAGCGCGCGGGAACGCGAGGTGCTGGACAAGGTGACCGAGCGCCCGCAGCCCCTGCGTCGGCTGGCGGGCTCGCAGGGCGCGCAACGCGCAGTGGCTGCGCTCAAGCGCAAGGGGCTGGTGCAGGTGGGGGCCTTCACGCCCTCCGATGCCGCGCATGTGCTCGGCCTGCAGGACAACTGGTCCGCCCCGGCCGCGCAGATGGCGGCACAACTCGGCTGCCGGCTGCGCGACATGAAGTTCCCCACACCCGAGAGGACGCGGCAGTACGCGCACGATGTGTGGAGCGAGACGGTACGCCTGAGCGCCCGCACCATCCTGGACACCGCATTCGGCGAACACCTGCGCGACAACAAGCTCATCGATGCCGTATGTGCCGGTGCGCAGGGCCTGGGGCTGGCGAGCATCCGCATCACGCCCACCGTGCCGGTGGTGGCCGTGGGGGGCCCGGCGCAGGTGTACTACCGCGAAGTCGGCCGCCGCCTGGGCTGCGAGGTGGTGTTTCCCGAACACTGCGATGTCGCCAATGCCGTCGGTGCGGCCACCGGGGCGGTCGCGCACAGCGCCACGGTGCGGGTGGCGGGCGACGGCAGCGGCTTGTTCCTGCTGCACTCGACCGTGGGTACGCGGCAGTTCACCGATCCGCAGGCGGCGCTGCAGGCCGCCACCGACCTGGCGCGGCAGACGGCGACCGACTCGGTGGTAGTGATGGGGGCGGCGCATCCGGAAGTCCGCGTCACGGTGACCAAACAGCTGCTACCCAATGCGGTGAGCGATACCGGCCTGCTGGAGGCGGTGGTGGTGGCCGAAGCGATCGGGCGGCCGGACGCGGCGGGGTGATTCCCGGTGGTGCCCAGCCCGGCCGCCACGGCTGCCGGTGCCCGCGTCACGTGGCCTTCGGACCCCTGGTCGGGCACTGGCGCGAGACGTGCCGTATCGCGGGTTCGTACGGGTCAGACTGCGGGCCCGGCCTGAAGGCAGTCGGCCGGCAGGGGCTGGCGGCTCAGCAGGACGTCCACCATCGAGCGCCGCAGGTAGGCCTGGCTGTAGGCCAGCGGCGTAGCGCGGCGTTCGCTGCGGTTGTACAGCCACCGGTAGTCGTTGTGCAGGTCGTACAGCAAGAAACCCGCAGCCTCGAACGGCTCCAGCGCCGCGCGTATGTGCGGGGCCTTGGCCTCCATGGCCACCCGCAGCGACGGGTGGGTGCAGTGGGCCAGGATGTCTTGCACCACCAGGTGTTCCGCGCCTTCGATGTCGAGCTTGATGAAACCGACGCGGCTCGCGCCTGCG
>JBIKTP010000385.1:0-3826 GCA_044348035.1 Burkholderiaceae bacterium | reverse complement strand
ATGTGCTGGCCACCAGTGGTGTGGACGGCGTGTATCCGCCGGGCTTGCCTGTGGCCAGGGTCGACAAGGTGGAGCGGCGCAATGACTCTGCATTTGCCCGCGTCGGGTTGCGGCCGCTGGCGCTGTTGGAAGGTACGGCGCATGTGATGGTGTTGCAGCCGGTGTCGGCGCAGATTCCGCCCCGGCCGGAACCCGAGCCCGTGGTGCCCGCTGCCCGCAAGGGGGCCCGCAATTGATGCGCACAAACGCGGCCGGGAGGCAGGCATGATCATGCGCCAGGGCCAGCAGTTGCTGCTGCCGGCCAATCCCTCCTTCATCTGGGGCAGCCTTCTGGCGGCGCTCGGCCTCAACATGCTGCAGAACATGGGTCTGTGGGGGCGTGCGGCCTGGGTACCAGACCTGCTGGCACTGGTGCTGGTCTTCTGGAGCGTGCACCAGCCCCTGCGGGTGGGCATAGGCGCCGCCTTCGTGTTTGGCCTGTGCATGGATGTGCACCAGGGCGGCCTGCTCGGTGCCCATGCGATGGCCTATACCGTGATGAGTTTCCTGGCCATCATGATTCACCGGCGGCTGTTGTGGTTCAGCGTCCCCCTGCAGGCGGCGCAGGTGCTGCCACTCTTTGTGGTGTGCCAGTGCATCGCGCTTGCCGCCCAGATGCTCGGTGGGGGCGCCTTCCCGGGCCTGGAGATGTTCCTGGCGCCGTTCATCGAGTCGCTGCTGTGGCCCTTGGTCAGCGTGATGCTGCTGGTGCCGCAGCGCCGCGCGCCGGATCCTGACGAGAACCGCCCCCTATGACCGAACTGCGCAACGTCGAAGCCGACCTGGCCCGCTTCCGCACGCGGGTGCTGGTGGTCAGCATCGTGGTCGTGCTGTGCATGGGCCTGCTCGTCGCCCGGATGGTGCTGCTGCAGGTGGTGCGCCATGAAGATCTCAAGGCGCAGGCCGAGAACAACCGCACGGCCGTCGTGCCCGTGGTGCCCAACCGGGGGCTGATCCTGGACCGCAACGGGATCGTGCTGGCAACCAACTACTCGGCCTACACCCTGGAGATCACCCCGTCCAAGGTGCCCGCCCTGGACCAGACGCTCGATGCCTTGGCCCAGGTGCTGGAGATCACGCCCCGCGACCGGCGCCGCTTCAAGAAGCTCATGGAGGAGTCCCGCAGTTTCGAGTCGCTGCCGGTCCGCACCAAGCTCACCGAGGAAGAGGTGGCCCGCTTTGCGGCACAGCGCTACCGGTTTCCGGGCGTCGAGATCAAGGCGCGGCTGTTTCGCAGCTACCCGTTTGGCGAACTGGCCAGCCATGTGATCGGTTATATCGGTCGCATCAACAGGGCCGAAAAGGAGCGGCTCGAGGAGTCCGAGGACGCGTCGAACTACCGGGGCACCGAGTACATCGGCAAGCTGGGCGTGGAACAGAGCTTCGAGGCCGAGCTGCACGGCATCACGGGAGTGGACTCGGTGGAGACATCTGCAGGCGGACGTGCCGTTCGCACGCTGGCAAGCAGCCCGTCCACCCCTGGCAACACCGTGATGCTGTCGATCGACATCAAGCTGCAGAAGCTGGTGGAGGACATGTACGGTGAGCGCCGTGGGGCGCTGGTGGCTCTGGATCCGCGGACAGGCGAAGTGCTGGCCTTCGTCAGCAAGCCGACCTTCGACCCGAACCTGTTCGTCGACGGCATCGACGTCGAGAACTGGCAGATGCTCAACGAATCGGTCGACAAACCCCTGCTCAACCGGGCCTTGCGCGGGACCTACCCGCCGGGTTCGACCTACAAGCCATTCATGGCGCTCGCAGCACTGCAGACCGGCAAGCGCAGTGCCGCAACGGTGATCCAGGACAACGGCTCCTGGATGTTCGGCGGACACCAGTTCCGCAGCCATGGTGATGCGGGCCTCGGCCCGGTCGACATGCATACCGCGATCGTACGGTCCAGCAACGTCTACTTCTATTCACTGGCCAATGAAATGGGCGTGGACGCCATTCACGACTTCATGAAGCCGCTGGGTTTTGGCCAGGTCACCGGCATCGACATCCAGGGCGAGTCACGCGGCATCCTGCCCAGCCAGGCCTGGAAGCGCGGCTATTACAAGAAGGCCGAGCAACAGAAGTGGTATGCCGGGGAGACCATCTCGCTGGGCATCGGGCAGGGCTACAACACCTTCACCATGCTGCAGCTGGCGCAGGCCACGGCCATCCTCGTGAACGGTGGCATCAAGCGCAGGCCCCAGCTCGTGATCGGCACCCAGGATTCGCTCTCGCGCGAGACCACCCGGGTGCAGCCGGCCGAGCCGGTGGATCTCGGTTTCAAGCCCGAGCACATGGCGGTGGTGCGCAATGCGATGGTGAGCGTGACACAGGATGGCACCTCGGCGCGGGTGTTTGCCGGCGCGGGATATTCATCGGGCGGCAAGACCGGGACCGCACAGGCCGTGGGTATCGGCGCGAAGGAGCGCTACAACGCCGCCAAGCTGGAGGAGCACCAGCGCGACCATGCCTTGTACATGGCCTATGCGCCAGCGGACAACCCCCGCATCGCCTTGGCCGTGGTGGTCGAGAACGCCGGTTTCGGTGCGGCCAGTGCGGCGCCGATTTCGCGGCGCGTGTTCGATTACTGGCTGCTCGGGCAGTACCCCAGCGAGGAAGACATGTCTGCCGTGCGGCGCGGCGCTGCAGGGGCACCGATCGGCAAGCCGCGGCTGGTCGCCGAGGTGCCCTGGCCACCGGCACCCTGAGGCGCCCCATGAACGCAAAAGGCGCTGGGATTGCCAGCGCCTGTGCGTAATTCCATGCCGGAGTCTGTGCGTTGAAGCCTCTGCCCGGTCGTGTTGTCTCCAGGGTCCTCAGGAGGACTGGAGCTTGTCCCGTCCTTGAGTTGCGCGACTTTACGGGAGCGTTCGGGCTCTGGATATCAGGGCTTACCCCAGCAAAATCATGCTGCAGTGCAACCCGGCAACGGCTGTCCGGAGCCGTGTGCGAGCGATCTCGGGCGCCATCCGGACGAGCTTGTGGCTTGCGGTTACGATTGAATACACCGCCATGCAAGAACACAGCCCCGCCAGCGAAGAGGCCGCGCCCCGCATTTCCAGTCAGAAGCGTGATACCCGATGGGTGGTGACGCTCGACGGCAGCTGGTCGGCCGCCATGCTGGCGCGGCCCGAGGTGTGGCCTGGTCTCCATGCCAGCTTGCTGGCCACAGTGGCGAAAGTGGGTACTGACGGCAGCTGGGATTTGCGTCGGGTCGAGCGTTTCGACCACACTGGCGCGCAACTGTTGTGGAACGCGTGGGGCCGGGTGACGCCCGCAGAATTGCAGGGCCTGCCCTCGCAGCGCGCCATGCTGGACCGGGTGGCGCGGTATTCTGTCGGTCCGCCGCGGGCGCAGTCCCGCACCTTGTGGATGCGTTTTCTCGCCCTGGGCGAGTTGGTGCATCAGGTGGCGGACCACGCGCGCGATCTGGTGCGCCTGGTGGGTCAATTGCTGCTCGATTGCCTGCGGCTGGCGCGCTCGCCGCGCGACGGTCCCTGGCGCGACGTGTCGGGCCACCTCTACCGTATCGGCGCCACAGCGCTGCCGATCACCGCATTGGTCGGCTTCCTGATCGGGGTGGTGCTGGCCTACCTGATGGCGCAGCAGTTGCGCAAGTTCGGCGCAGATGCCTTCATCGTCGATGTGCTGGGCATCGCGCTGATCCGTGAACTCGGTCCGGTGCTGGCGGCGATCCTGCTGGCGGGGCGCTCCGGCTCCGCGATCACTGCCCAGATCGGCGTGATGCGGGTGACGGAAGAACTCGACGCCATGCGCGTGATGGGTATCGCACAGG
>JBIKTP010000384.1:0-3827 GCA_044348035.1 Burkholderiaceae bacterium | reverse complement strand
CATTGGTCACGGGCGTGCGGGTGATCCAGAAGCCGGGAACCGCCAGCCGCTGCGGCGGCGCGCGCCCATCCGCCGGCTCTGGCGCAGACCCCAGGGTCACCGTGCCCGCCGGCACGGGCAACCAGAGCGGCTGATCAGCCTTCGCCATCGCAGTCCCCGCCGGGCGCCGGCACGAAGCGGCCATCCTCCATCTCGGCCGCCGGACGGATCCAGACCATCGGGTCGGCCAGGCCCGCAGGCCTGTGCAGGCGATAGGCATACGCCGGGGTGCGGCCGGCTTCGATGCAGCACTGGCCCGGGCCCCACAGCACCTCGTAGCGACGGCCGGACCGGACATGCAGCAACACCGCACCGATGGCGAAGGACGCAGCCGTCACTCCCATGGGCCAGGTCTCGTCGAAATGCTGGACGGTGGCAGGGGTGCGCAGCTGGCGGTGGGGCAGCACCGCGCGGGACCGGTGGTCGGGCTGAATGGCATGGCAGGGCTCCGTGTGCGTCGTTGGGTGGGCCGTCGACATTTTGCGCCAGCATGCAGTTCGTCACGCCATGGCCCGCAGCGCGCACGGCGCGTGAGCTCCACCCATATTCCCTATCTGAATATGCAACCAAGAAAACAGTTGTTCTCACTGTGCCGCCATCCGCACACAATCCGCCCCTGTCCTTCATTCCCCAGAGAACCACCGTGAAAAGAACCATCGCCCTCGTGCTTGCCAGCCTCGCCTTCGCTGCGAACTCCTTCGCTGCCCAGCCCTTGCTGACCCCCCAGGAACTGCAAGCCAGGCTGGCCGACCCCCAGGTGCGCGTGATCGACATCCGCGACGCCAAGTCCTACGCGGCCAACCACATCGCTGGCGCAGCGAATGCACCCTACGCCCAATGGCGCGGTCCGGCCACCAACCCCGGCGAGCTGCCGGCCCTGCCCAAGCTCACGACCCTGGTGCAGAGCCTGGGGCTGACGCCGAACACCCACGCGATCGTGGTTTCCAGTGGCGCCGACGCCACCGACTTCGGCGCCGCCGCCCGCGTCTACTGGACACTCAAGGTGCTGGGCCTCAAGGAGCTGTCCATCCTCAACGGAGGTGTCCAGGCATGGAACAAGGCCGGCCTGCCCCAGACACAAGAGGCCACCAAGCTGGCGGCGAGCAATTTCCAGCCGGTGCTCGACGGCACCCAGATCGCCACCAAGGAAGAGGTCGCCCAGCGCGTCAAGAGCGGCCAGTCCGTGCTGCTGGACGCACGCCCGTCCAGCTTCTTCAATGGCGAGGTGCGCGCGCCGGCCGCCAAGGTTCCCGGCACCCTTCCGGGCGCAGTGAACTTCACGCACGACAAATGGTTCGCCGCCGGCAGTTCGGCGTTCGTGTCGGCCGAGCAGGCCCGCCAGATTGCAGCCTCCAGCCCGATCGACCCGGCCAAGGAGACGGTATCGTTCTGCAACACCGGCCACTGGGCCGCGACGAACTGGTTTGCCGTGTCCGAAGTGCTGGGCCAGAAAAACACCAGGCTCTACGCCGGCTCCATGGCCGAGTGGTCCCAGGACCCGAGCGGTCTGCCCATGGCCAACATGCCCGGCCGCTTCTCGCAGCTGATGATCGATGCCAAGATGTGGGCCGACAAGAAGTTCAACTGAGCCTGACAGGATGAAACGCCTTCCGCTGGCGGCCGTCCTGGCCGCCTTTTTCGTTTTCCTGCTGATGGCCGTGTCGGTGCGCCAGGCGGTGCTGATGCTGGTGGGTGTGGGCATGGGCGCCGCACTGGCGGGCGCGCGCTTCGGATTCACCACCGGATGGCGGCAACTGATCGAGCAGAAGGACCCGCAGGGCGTCGCCGGTCAGGCGCTTCTGCTGGCGCTGGCCAGCCTGGCCGCCCTGCCGCTGCTGGGCCAGTTCTCCGAGCTGCATGCCGCGCTGGGGCCGCCGAGCGTGAGCCTGCTGGTCGGGGCCTTCGTATTCGGTCTGACGATGCAGATCGCCGACGGCTGCGGCTCCGGCACCCTGTACAAGGCCGGCCTGGGCGTGCCGCTCAACATGGCCATCCTGCCGCTGTTCGCGCTCGGCAGTTTCCTGGGCTCCGTGCACCTGGACCGATGGCTGGCGCTGGGCCAGGTCGCACCCGTGAGCTTCTCGGCCGCGCTGGGCACCGCGGGAGCGCTCGGGCTCACGCTGCTGCTGCTGGCACTGGCTCTGCTGGGTGTACGGGCCTGGGTCGGCCCGGGCCGCGCCTGGCTGACCCGGCGCTGGGTCATCGGCGCGCTTGCGCTGGCCGTGCTGGCCACCCTCAACCTGCTGCTTGCCGGCCAGCCCTGGGGAGTGGTCTATGGTTTCGGTCTGTGGGCCGCCAAGGCCTCGGTGGCACTGGGCCTGTTCGATCCCGCTGCCAACGCCTTCTGGAGCCAGCCCGGAAATGCCCAGCGCGTCACCCAGACCGTGCTGATGGACGTGACCACCATCACCAACGTCGGCATCCTGGGCGGCGCCCTGTGGATCGCCGCTCGCAACCGCACCGAGACCCGGCCGTTGACCGGCACGCAGTGGGCCATCGGCCTGCTGGCGGGTTTCGTGATGGGCTACAGCTCGCGGCTGGCATTCGGCTGCAACATCGGCGCCATGCTCAGCGGCATCTCCACCGGCAGCCTGCACGGCTGGTTGTGGGTGCCGCTGGCCTTTGCCGGTACGCTGATCGGCGTGCGCGTGCGCCGCCGCTACCAGTTCTGACCGGGGGCCCCATGGCATCCACCTACCGCATGCAAATGGTCTTCTGGGCGGGCCTGCTCGCCTTCATGGTCTGGGACTGGTCCGTCTCCCCCCCCGTCGACCTGCGCCAGGAGCCGCCCCTGATCGCCGCCGGCTCCGGCCAGGCAAGCAGCGGCGGACATTGTTCGATGGCGAAGTAGCAGGCTTCAGGCCGCCGATGCCGCCAGCGTGGCAGGAATCCGGCGCGCCACCTCCGCCGCATCGCGCCCGACGGCGGCGGCGTAACGGGCCAGGTCGGTAGCGCTCTCGGTACAGATGCACAACACCTGCGACGATGCATCCAGCCCCAGCGCGCTGCGCAGTTCCGGTTCGCAACAGGCCACCAGCAGGCCCGCCAGCCCGGCGCTGCCGCTTTCGCCGGCCACCACCACTTCGGCATCCGCCACGGGGTTGGCCAGCACCCGCATGGCAGCCACCGCATCCGCGTCGTCGATGGCCATGAACGCGCTGGCCAGCGGCGCGAGGATCTCCCACGCCAGCAAGGAGGGTTCGTAACACTCCAGCATGGCCATGATGGTCGGCGCATCGTCAGGCGTGCGCACCCGGTGTCCTGCGCGCGCGCTGGCCAGCAGGCAGGCGGCGCGCTGCGGCTCGACGATCACCACGACCGGCCCGGGCTGGTAGATGCTGTGCAGGGCGTTGGCGACCGCCGCCGCAAACCCGCCCACCCCGGCATGCAGGAACACATGGGTGGGCGGCTGCGGAATCTGGTGGGCGATCTCGTGCACCATCGCCGAATACCCCTGCATGACCCAGGTGGGTGGCTCGGTGTAACCGGGCCAGGAGGTGTCGGACAGCAGCGTCCAGCCATGGGCCTGCGCCTGGCGCGCCGACTCGGCCACGGCGTCGTCGTAGCTGCCCTGCACCACCCGCATCTCGGCGCCAAAGCGGGCGATCGCGTCCACGCGCTCCTGCGACACGGTGGCATGCACGAAGATCACCGCATGCGCGCCGACCAGACGTGCGCCAGCGGCGACCGACTGGCCATGGTTGCCATCGGTCGCACAGGCGAAATGCATGCCGGCCGCGATCCGCGCCACCTGCGGGTTGCCAGGCAGATCCTGCCGCCCGGCCGCA
>JBIKTP010000383.1:0-3849 GCA_044348035.1 Burkholderiaceae bacterium | reverse complement strand
CCCAGCAAACGCAGGCCGGTCTTGAGGTAACCCATGGCGGCCAGCGCCAGCGTGCTCTTGCCCGAACCGCTCTCGCCCACCAGGCCCACCGTCTCACCCCGGCGCACCTGCAGGTCGATGTTGCGCAGCACCGCGCGCTCGGCCCCGTTGCGCCCGGTAAAGCCGACGCTCAGGTCCTGGATATCGATGATCACGTCAGCCATATCAAATCGGGGCCTTCTGGGCTTTGTCTACGCCCAGGGTCTTGGCGAGCGCGTCGGCCGTCAGGTTGATGCCGATGATCAGCGTGCTCAGGAACAGGATCGGGTACAGCCCGGCCCAGGGCGCGATCGGCAGGTAGGTGCGCGAGTCGGCCACCATCAGGCCCCAGTCGGGCGTGGGCGGCGAGACGCCGAATCCCAGGAAGGACAGCGAGGTGAAGGCCAGCAGCATCCAGGACCAGCGCATGGCGCCCTCCACCATCAGCGCGTCGAGCACGTTGGGCAGCAGCTCGCGGCGCATGATCGTGAAGTGGCCATGCCCGCGCGCCCGCGCAGCCAGCACGAAGTCGCGCGCCACCACGTTGTGCGTGGCCGCGCGCGCGATCCGGATCACCGGGATGCCGTAGAAGAACGCCAGCGTGGGCACCAGTACCTGGGTGCTGGCGCCGAAGATCACGATCAGCAGCAGCATCTTCAGGATCCAGGGCAGCGAGAGGAAGGCGTCGACCACGCGCATCAGCACGTCGTCGCGCCGGCCGCCCACCAGGCCCAGGTAGATGCCCAGCAGGCCGCCCCAGACCACCGCCAGCGGCGTGGCGATGGCGGTGACCAGGATCGCCTCGCGGCCGCCCATCAGCGTGCGCGTGAACACGTCGCGCCCCAGGTGGTCGGTGCCGAACCAGTGTTTTGCATCCGGTGGCAGCAGGATGTTGATGGCGCTCACGGCCTTGTAGTCGTGCGTCGCCAGCCAGGGGCTGGCCAGCGCGATCAGCACATGCAGCAGCACCAGCAGCAATCCGATCGCGCCGGATGGCCGGGCCATCAGTTCGCGCAGGGTCTGCAGCAGGCGCTGGCCGGCGCCGGGCCGTGCAGGCAGGGAGAGAGGCGGGGCCGGCAGCGTGCTCACTGGTGGACCTTCGCCCTGCAGGCTGCGGTGCTCATGGGTGTCAGGCCGCGCGCGTGGCTGCGGTGCGCAGGCGCGGATTGGCCAGCAAGGTCAGCACGTCGGCGCTCAGGTTCACGACCACGTACACGGAGGCGACAATGAGTGCGATGGTCTGCACCAGGGCCAGGTCGCGGTCGGAGATGGCACTGACCATCAGCCGCCCCAGCCCGGGGTAGTTGAAAACGGTCTCGATCACGACCACGCCGCCCAGCAGCCAGGCCACGGTGAGCGCCACCACGTTGATCGCCGGCAGCAGCGCATTGGGCAACACGTGCACCAGGATCATGCGCCGGTAGGGCACCCCCTTGAGCGTGGCCATGCGCACGTAGTCGCTGTCGAGCACCTCGAGCATGCTCGAACGCACGGTGCGCAGGATATGCGCCGTCATCACCATGGACAACACCACCACCGGCAGGATGATCTCGGGAAAGAAGTCCTTGAGCGGCGCGCTGGCCGAGGTGGTGACGATGCCCGGCAGCCAGCCCAGCCAGCCGCTGAACACCAGGATCAGCACCGTGGCCGAGACGAACTCGGGAATCGTCATGGCGGCGATGGCGATCGAGGACACCGTCAGGTCCAGCGCGCGGTCGCGCCGCAGGGCCGCCAGGATGCCGAACAGGAAGGCCACGGGCAGCCCGACTGCCAGCGCGCAGATGCCTAGCAAAAGAGAGTTGAGTACCCGGTCGCCTACCATCTCGCTGATGCGCTTGGTGCGGTGCGCATTCATGCCGAAGTCGCCGCGCAGCGCGCCGGTCATCCACTCTGCGTAGCGCGTCGTGGCCGGGCGGTCCAGGCCGAGTTCCTTCTGGCAGTTGAGCAGCGGCTCGCCGCGCGCGTCCTGCTGCAGCACTGCCGTGCAGGCATCGCCTGGAAGTGCCTCGATCGCGCCGAAGATGATCAGCGAGACCAGCGCGATTGTCAGCGCGCCAAGCGCAACCCGGCGCAGGATCAGCTTGAGCATGGCGTGGTCGTCCTGCCGTTCGTCGCCGGGCGGGTCTTCGGTGCCGGCGGCGAGTTCGTCAGTCGACCGACAGCTTGTGCCAGCGGATGCCGAAGTTCTCGACTGCGTCGAGGTTCTTCACGCGGGCCGTGCGCGCCACGTTGATCACGGCGTGAAAGCCCACCAGGGTGCCCGTGTTTTCCCACAGGTAGTCCTGCGCCTCGATGTAGCGGGCCTTGCGCTTCTCGAAATTGAGTTCGGTGCGTGCCGCGTCGAGCATGGCGTCGAACTTCGCGTCCTTCAGGAAGGACTCGTTCCAGCGCGCGCCGCCGCGATAGACCTCGTTGAGGACGCCGTCGGCCGGGCGGTCGTTCCAGCGTGTCATGCTGACCGGACGCTTCATCCAGATCTGGTCGAAGTAGCCGTCGGTCGGCACCTGGACGATCTTGGCGCGGATGCCCGCCGCAGCCACCTGCTGCTGGAAGGCCTCGGCCATGGCGGGCCATTCGGGCTGCAGCGTCGACACCGGGATCTCGAGGTCGATGCCGTTGGGGAAGCCGGCCTCGGCCAGCAGGGCCTTGGCGCGGGGGATGTCCTGCGCGCAGGTCCGGGGCGAGCGGTACTGGTCCTTGGGCCCGACCGGGGTGTCGCAGCCGATCACGCCCGCGCCACCGGCGGCGAGTTCGACCATGGCCTTGCGGTCCACTGCCAGGCGGATGGCACGGCGCACACGCGGATCGTCATAGGGCTTCATGTCGGTGCGGAACACGATGCCGCGCCAGTTACCGGTGGGCACCTCCTGGAAGGCGAAGCCACCGGAGCGCTCGAGCAACTGGCGCTGCTGGCGGTTGATGCCCTGGATCATGTCGATCTGCTTGCCCAGCAGGGCCTGGAAGCGGGCCTGCGCGTCGGGGATGCCGATGATCTCCATGCGCGCGATGGCCGGCGGGCCTTCGAAGTAATTGGGGTTGGCCACCAGGATGCTGGTGCCCTGCGCATCCAGTTTCTCCAGCTTGAAAGGGCCGGTGCCGGTGCCGGTGACCTTGATCGTATCGCCGGAGTTCACCGGGATGATCATCAGCCGGTAGTCGGTCAGGACCAGCGGCATGTCGGCAAAGGGTGCGGTCAGCACAAACTTGACGGTCTTGGCGTCCACCGCCTCGATGGTCTTGACCATCGAGATGGTTGCGCGCACCGGTGAGTTGAGCTTGGGATCCTGGACGCGCTGCATCGAATAGACGACGTCCGCGGCCGTGAACGGTTGCCCGGTGTGGAACTTGACGCCCTCGCGCAGCTTGAAGGTCCATTCGGTGGCGGTGGCATTGGACGACCAGCTCAGCGCGAGGTCCGGTGCCGGCTTGCCGTCCAGGCCCGGGCGCACCAGACGGCTCATGATCTTCTCGGTGATCGTGAATACCCGCCCACGGGAGGCCGGATCCACATCGGAGGCGCTGCCGAAGCCGACCTCATGGGCCTGCCGGAACGTGCCCGACGACTGGGCCGACACCAGCGACGACGCCGCCAGTGCGGCAACGGCTACCAAACCTGCAAACTTGTTCATATTCTGTCTCCTGGACGATTCATGAAGAACGTTTCCTGATCTGCGCGGGCCCGCCTCGCAGGCCCGGTGCCACTCTGATGGGGCCTCGGCAGTATGCATCGCGCACCATGTCCCAACAAATGACATTTGTGTCGTCGATGGATATAGGAAACTTGATCCATGAAGTCCGAACAACGGAGGTCGCATCCGCCATGTTGTTGGC
>JBIKTP010000382.1:0-3858 GCA_044348035.1 Burkholderiaceae bacterium | reverse complement strand
TGCGCCAGGGTGATGACGCCGCCTTGCTCCCTCCGCTGCCCGCGGGGCAGCGGCTGGTCATGGCCACGGATGCCCATGTGATCTCGCCGCTTTTCTTTCCGGGAGGTGACATCGGCAGCCTGTCGGTGCATGGCACGGTGAACGACGTCGCCATGCTGGGCGCCGCGCCGCTGTACCTGAGCGCGAGTTTTGTGCTTGAGGAGGGTTTTCCGCTGGCCGACCTGCAGCGCATCGTGGGCTCCATGGCGCGCGCGTCACGCGACTGCGCGGTGCCGGTGGTCACCGGCGACACCAAGGTGGTGGAACGCGGCAAGGGTGATGGCGTGTTCATCAGCACCACGGGTGTGGGCATGGTGCCGGTCGGGCGGAGCATCGGGGGCGCCTGTGCGCTGCCGGGGGACATTGTCCTGCTCTCGGGCAGCATCGGCGAACACGGCGTGGCAGTCCTCTCGCAGCGGGCTTCGCTGCAGTTCGGCACCGCCATCGTGTCGGACAGCGCCGCGTTGCACACTTTGGTGGCTGCCTTGCTGGCTGCCGTGCCCGAGGGGGACGTGCATGTGTTGCGCGACCCGACCCGGGGTGGCCTGGCCACGACGCTCAACGAGATTGCGCAGCAGTCGGGCGTGGGCATGGTGCTGGAGGAGTCCGCGATCCCGGTGCTGCCCGAGGTGGCGGGTGCCTGCGAGATGCTGGGCCTGGACCCGCTCTACATCGCCAACGAGGGCAAGGTGGTGGTGGTGGTGGCGCCCGATGCCGCGCCTGCGGCGCTGCAGGCCCTGCGTGGGCACCCGTTGGGCTTGCGCGCGGCGCAGATCGGCGTCGTGACCAAGGATACGCGGCGATTCGTCCAGATGACCACCGGCCTGGGTGGCCGGCGTGTGGTCGACTGGCTGAGCGGCGAGCCGCTGCCGCGGATCTGCTGAAGCCCGGAGGGCGGCGCCCTCCGGATCCATGGCGCCTACTTGGCGTTTTGCAGCGCGGCGATGCGTTCTTCGATAGGCGGATGGGTCGAGAACCACTTGCCGATGCCGCCGGCGATGCCCATGGCTGCCACGCTCTTGGGCAATTCACCGGGCTGCATTCCGCCCAGGCGGGCCAGCGCGTTGACCATCGGCTGGCGGCGGCCCATCAGCTGGGCGGCACCGGCGTCGGCACGGAACTCGCGCTGCCGGGAGAACCAGGCCACGATGATCGCCGCAACGAAGCCGAGCACGATGTCCAGCACGATGGTGGTGACCCAGTAACCGATGCCCGGCCCGGAGTTCTGGTCGCTGCCGCGGCGCAGGAAGCTGTCCACCGCGTAGCCGATCACCCGGCTCAGGAACACCACGAAAGTGTTCATCACGCCCTGGATCAGCGTCATGGTGACCATGTCGCCATTGGCGATGTGGGCCACCTCGTGACCGATCACCGCCTCGACTTCCTCGCGCGTCATGCCTTGCAGCAGGCCCGTCGAGACGGCAACCAGCGCGGAATTCTTGAAGGCCCCGGTGGCAAAGGCGTTGGGCGCACCTTCGAAGATGCCGACTTCCGGCATGCCGATGCCGGCCTTGTCGGCAAACTTGCGCACGGTGTCGACGATCCAGGCCTCATCGGCGTTGCGTGGCTGCTCGATGATCTGGACACCGGCGCTCCACTTGGCCATCCGCTTGCTGCTCAGCAGCGAGATGATGGCGCCGCCGAACCCCATGATCAGCGCGAAACCCAGCAGGGCGCCCAGGTCAAGCCCGTTGGCCGTGAGATAGCGGTTCACGCCAAGCAGGTTCGCGACGATGCCCAGCACCACCACGACGGCGAGGTTGGTCATGACGAAAAGAGCGATGCGTTTCATTTCTTCCTTTGGAAACAGCCCCACTCAACGGGGCCGATTCGTGGATGTTAGGGGCAGTGGTGGTGAATTCAAGACCAGCCAGGGGAATGCGCACAAGAATTGCGGTTATTGGCCCTTGCCCCGGGGCGCTGGGGCCGGGCGGAAAACCTGCGCATCCAAATAAAAGTGCGGGTTCTCGTTGGCGGGCCACCAGCCGGGCACCCCGAGCACCGGCAGAGGCACGAACGGTCCGTCTGCCAGCATCCGGGGGACGAGTGCGCCCGCCAGCCAGTGGTCCCAGCTGGCCAGGTCGCCACCCACCGATGGGTCGACCCGCAGCACATGGGCGGTGATGGACTTGCGGGGGGCGGCCAGCTTTTCAAGCAAGGCATGGCCAAAGAGGACCAGCCGCGCCTGCGACCACAGCGGCCGAAGCTCCGTGAACAGCAACTGCCACTGCCGCTGTGCCAGGGCGTTCCACAAGGCGTCCGGGGCCTGCAGCAAGGCGGCGTTCTCGTCGAAAACGGTCAGCGCGTCGCGCACCCTGCCGCGGGTCGGCAGGATGCCGTCGCGCGCAATCTGCGCCGCCTGCAGCAGGTTCAGGCGGCGCTTGGTGGCCGGGAACAGTCCCCAGCACAGGCCGTTGAACAGGTCATGCAGACCGTCCCTGGTCGGGCAGTTTCCGGATTGCGCAACGAACTGTTCGTAGGGCATGCCGGCCGGCAGCCTGGCCTGTGGCACGAACTGCACAGGGGCTGTCAGGTGCTGGTTCAGGGCCTGCCAGACCGGCGCGCCGGCTGCGACCGCTGCGACGACCGGTTCTGCGCCAGAGCGCCACGGCGCCAGCCAGCCGGCCGACCAATCGATGGTGCTGGTCAGCCACGTCCCGGTGGGCGGGCAATCGCCTGGCGGGCGCCCCATTCCGTTCAAGTACCGGGTTGCAGCTTCCAGGGCAGGCTCTGGCCGGCACGCAGGGGCGTCAGGCTGGCTCCGCAGCCGTAGTCGAAGGCGTCAGGCATCTGCCAGGCCTGACGCCGCAGCGTGATGCGGCTGTCATTGCGCGGCAACCGGTAGAAGTCGGGGCCGTGCAGGCTTGCGAAACCTTCCAGGCGGTCCAGAGCGCCGGCGGCCTCGAAGGCCTCTGCATACATCTCGATGGCTGCAAACGCGGTGTAGCAACCTGCGCAGCCGGAGGCATGTTCCTTCAGGTGCGTGGCATGGGGCGCGCTGTCCGTGCCCAGGAAAAAATGCGGGTCGCCGCTGGTGGCGGCTTCGACGAGTGCGAGGCGGTGGGTTTCGCGCTTGAGAACTGGCAGGCAGTAGTAGTGCGGACGGATGCCGCCGGTGAAGATCGCGTTGCGGTTGTACAGCAGGTGGTGCGCCGTGATCGTGGCGGCGGTGTTCGGGCCGGCATCGCGCACATAGTGGGCGGCTTCGCGGGTGGTGATGTGCTCCATCACGATGCGCAGCGCGGGGAAGTCGCGCCGCAGCCCGACCAGGTGGGTGTCGATGAAGGCGGCTTCGCGATCGAAAAGGTCGATGTCCGGCGAGGTGACCTCGCCATGCACCAGCAGCGGCAGGCCATCGCGCTGCATCGCCTCCAGCACCTGCCAGGTCTTGCGCAGATCCGTCACGCCCGCATCGCTGTTGGTCGTGGCCCCTGCCGGGTACAGCTTGACTGCCACGACCTTTGCGCCAGCGTCTGCGCCCCGGGTGTCGCGGGCGCGCGCGATCTCGTCGGGGCTCAGGTTGTCGGTCAGGTAGAGCGTCATCAGCGGCTCGAAACGGGCGCCTGCGGGAACCGCCGAACGGATGCGCCCGGCGTAGGCGAGCGCCTGTGCGACAGTGGTGACCGGAGGCTTCAGGTTGGGCATGATGATGGCCCGCGCGAACTGTGCTGCGGTATGCGGTACGACAGTCTGCAGCGCGTCGCCGTCGCGCACATGCAGATGCCAGTCGTCGGGGCGGGTCAGTGTCAGGGTGTCGACCCGTGGGGTGGATGTGGCTGCGGGCATGGGGAGTTCCTGGAGGGGCGGGTGGGTCAGGGC
>JBIKTP010000381.1:0-3859 GCA_044348035.1 Burkholderiaceae bacterium | reverse complement strand
AGTTCGAGATCGCGCACGATGCCCTTGATGTCCAGTGCCAGCGGCGTGGCCAGCGGGTTAACCTTGCCCAGGATCTCCAGAGAGGCGGTGCCTTCCGCGCGCCCGCGCAGTTCCAGGTCGGCAAGCTGCGGCTGGCCCAGGGGCGCGACCGACGAGAAGGCGCTGAGTTTCCCGGTGAGTTCGCTCAGGTTGGCCGAGTAGTTGGGCTTGACGAAGCGGTCCGAGAAAAACACCTTGCCGTTGATCAGCCCGACCGGGCCGATGGAGATCACCGGCTCCAGGCCGGTGGGTGCGGCGGCGACGACCGGCGCACTGGCCGCCGGGGCGGCTTGCGCCAGGCCCGCACTGGCGGGCGGCGTGCTGGCGGCCGCCGCACTGGCGCCCGCCACCGGGGGCGCGGCCGCAGCCTCCGACTTGACCAGGTTCTGCAGGTTGATGCGCCCGGTCTCTTGGATGATGATCCGGGCGAAGAAGTCGCCCAGCGTGGTTTCGGTGATCGACAGGCGCGGCGCGGCACCGGGCGCCAGCGCCAGGTCGATGCCGCGCAGGCTCAATGACTTCCAGGCCAGCAGTTCCTCGGCAATCTGCAGCCCGGCCCCGCTGGCGGCCAGGCTGTTGGCCCGGAAGTCCTCCACCACCGCGTCGCCCTTGACCTGCACCACAGGACCGGACGCACCGTCGGCAACCCGCAGGTCGCCCTTGAACCCGGCATCGGCCCGCAGCAGCTCGATGTTCAGCCCGCCAGCGAAATAGGGTTCGAAGGCATGGAGCGGTATCTGCGTGGCCACCAGCGCCCCCTGCGCAACCACCGGCTGCCACTGCACATTGCCACGGTAGTCGAGCTGCCCTGGCTCGCCGCGCTCCGACTTGATCCTTGCCGCCAGTTGCATCGCCACCGGTTTGTTGCCCTCCGGGCGCAGGTCCTTCACCTGCAGCCGGATGGCCGACAGGCCGAAACTCACCGGCTTGCCCATGGCCTCGTCCCGAAAGACCATGTCCCCCTCGGTGAGCGCAAGATCACCGATCACCACGCCCCAGGGGGCGTCGGCAGCAGCGCCACCGGTGCCGGGTTTGTCACCCTTGGCTGCTGCCGCCGGGGGCGCGGACGGCGCCGCAAGCTTGAGCCAGTCCTCGAACATCCATCGCTTGTCCGCCCCACGGGAAACCGCGACACGGGGCTGCACGATGGCCAGCTTGCCCACCGACACGGTGCGCCGGGCGAGGTCGATCTGCGACTGGCCCAGGCTGATCTGCCGGACCGAGGGCCACTGTGCGCCCCCGGGACCGCTGCGGGGTGCCAGAGCCAGGTCATCGAGCACCAGCGAACCCACCGCGACCTTCAGGTCGGGAGCCTTCCATTCGATGTCGAGCTCGGAGCGCAGGCGACCCTGCAGCACCGGGTTCAGGAACTGCGCGAGGTAGGGGCTGGCCATGCCCAGCGCCACATCGGTGATGGACGCCTTCACGCTGGCCTGGCGGTCGGTGGCATTGCCGCTGAACTTCAGCCGGGCCGGCGCGGGCGCCTTGGTGGCCGCCTTGTCGGACGCCTTGGTGGCCGCCCTGGCCCGCGCGGGATCCGCCGTGGTGTCGACGATGGCCAGGCTGCCCTCGAAGCTGGCAGGCTTGTCCATCGGCCAGACGATGTCACGGACCTCCAGCGTCAGTTCCTGTGCGCCGAGCCGGGCCTGCGGAGCGACGGCCGCATCCGACCATTGGACTCCACCGCCCTGGATCGCCAGGCGGGCCAGCTCTGCCCTCCAGGTCGGCGCGGGCGCAGCCTGCGCAGCGGCAGCCGCCGGGGCCGGGGCCACTGCCGACGCGCCACCGGCATCCAGATTCAGGCGGCCTGCGGCGTCGCGTGACACCCGCACCTGGGGCGCAAGCAGTTCGACCGAAGACAGCTTGACCAGCTGCTCGAACGGACGCACATCTGCCAGCACGACCTTGAGCAATTCGAAACCCAGTACATCGTTGCCGGACGCGTCCACCGCCTTCAGGTCACGCAGCTGCAATTCGCCCAGCAGTCGCACCTGGGCCTGCGCGGACTGCTCGAAATTGAGCTGCAGCGTTGCCGCCAGCACGCCCTTTTGCAGCCGGACTGGCAGGTTCGGGGGCAGGTAGGGCAGGTAGGGCGCCAGATCGAGGTCGCGGATGTCCAGGCGCGCGTCGGTCTTGCGGGTGGTCGCAAACGGCGTGGTCTGCGCCTGCGAATCAAAGCGGCTGCCATTGAGGTTGAACGCCAGACGCGGCTCCACCCGGATATGGTGCCGGCTCGGCAGATTGCTGACGAAAGGCACGCCCAGCTCGAGCCCGGTCAGTGCATGTGTCTTGCCCGCTGGCCGGTCCTCGAACTCGACCGCGCCCGCTTTCAGCACCAGATTGAACAGCGCGAAATGCAGCGGGTCCGACGGTTTGTCGGCAGGCGGCTTGGCAAGGCGGGCCACGATGTCATCGATGTCGTATTTTCCGCCCCCCAGGTGGGTCAGCCGCAAGACCGGCGCATCGAGCGCGACCGCGTCGACCACAGGCGCCAGGCGCAGCAGCGATTCGAGTTCGGCGTTGACATGGAGACGCTTGAACGCGAACTGCGGCCCCGAGCCCGCCTGGTTTGCGATCGCCAGATCCGACAGGGTGAGCTCCAGCGTCCAGGGTTTGAAGTCCACGGACCCCAGCGTGACCTTGCGGCCGAGCTGTTCGGAAGCCTGCTTTTCGATCTGGCTGCGTATCAACCCGGGCGCGACCAGCCAGCCCAGCCCCCACAGCAACGCGACGGCCCCCAGCAACCACGACAGCCGGCGCAACCATTTGGAGGAGGAGGAGGAAAGGGTTTGCATGGATGGAAGTGTTGAATGCAGCAGTCCGGAAGGCCAATGGCCCCGACTGTAAAACATCATCGGTGCAGAAACGAGAAAGCCCGGCGCGCCGGCCTGGGCCGACCCGTCGGGCTTGACGGCTGGCACGAGGCCCGTGCCGTCCAGGGACGCGAGGGGAGAGAGCGAGGTCTTCCCAGGCGATGGCGGCAAGAGATTGCCACCACTTCCCGCCGGTGCCTCCCCGCATACGCTGCCCGGGGGCTGCAACAAGGGGGCTCCGGCGTTGCGCCTGACTGATCAGGCCGTGCCAGTCTAGACCTGCAGCGCAGTCAAAACAAGACCGTCTGTCGCCCGCGGCGAAGAAGCCTGCGTTGGCGCAAAAATCGCCGGCGGCATGCGACAAAACTAAAGGGCTCCTTCCTTATGGTTGACTCGATATAAGACGACCACTAAAATCCGCCCCACCTCACTGGGGTAAACCCGAATCGCCGCCACACCTGGCAAATTCGACGCGATGCACAGCCTCCCCCGTGGGGCGCAGAGAGTCGGAGGCGTACCAATCCAATCGATGCCTCGCCCGATGCGCTGTCCGCAGTGCCTTGCGTGCGGGTCTCGCGAAAGAAGGAAGTGCTATGTCAGCGTCCACGAAGATAACCAATGGCTTGCGAACATTTGCATCCGATGTCGTCAGTGGCCTTTTCGAAGTGACCCACAACGGTTTCGCCATGCTGGGCCTGGTGGTGGCGTTCACCACCCTGACGCTGACGGTACAGCCCGAGATCCGGGAGATCGGCGAGACACGGCTGATCCAGTGGCTGCAGGCCCGGCACATCTCGCTGGGCATGATGGAGGCGCCGAGCGAGATCGCCGGCCGCGCGACGGCTGCAGACCCGCGCGATCTGCCCAAGCAGCAGGCCAACGTGGCCTACTGGCTCAGCAAGAAGTACCGCGTGGCGCCCGAGCCCCTCAGCGCGCTGGTGGCAGAGGCCTACGACATCGGCGCCCGTACCAAGCTGGACCCGACGCTGATCCTGGCTATCATGGCT
>JBIKTP010000522.1:0-3098 GCA_044348035.1 Burkholderiaceae bacterium | reverse complement strand
GGCCCTGGGCGGGTCGCTGCACCAGCGGGTGCATAGGGTTGCGGGCATGGCCGACCACAGAGATCCGCCCGATGAAACGCTGGAGCGTCAATACGATTTGCGCCACACCGTGCGGTTCCTGGCCGGTTCGGCGTTCGAGCGCTGGGCCGGTGGGCCGCAGGCCGAGGTGAACTCCCTGCATGGCCAGGGCGTGCACCGGTTGGCGCAAGGATTGATTGCACAGGGTCACGCACCCGACGGGTTGATCGAGGCTGTCGAGATCGACGACGCGCGCGCATTTGCCTATGCGGTGCAGTGGCACCCGGAGTGGCGCTGCACCGAGCACCCGCTGTATGCGGCGCTGTTCGCGTCATTCGGTGCTGCCTGCAGGCAGCGACGGCAACAACTTGAAGGGGGTGGGTGATGTCCAAGGAGCGGGTGATGAATTTCAATGACCTGGAGCAGTGGCTCAACGAGCGGCGCGTGACCGAGGTGGAGTGCCTGGTACCGGACCTGACCGGCGTGGCGCGCGGGAAGATCCTGCCACGCGGCAAGTTCACCGAAGACCGCGGCATGCGCCTTCCCCAGGCCATCGTGGCGATGGGCGTGACCGGGGAGTTCCCTGACAGCGGGCCCTACTATGACGTGATCGACCCGACCGACAAGGACATGCAACTGCGCCCGGATCCGTCCACCGTGCGGATCGTCCCCTGGGCCACCGACCCGACCGCCCAGGTGATCCATGACTGCTTCGACCATGAGGGCCGCCTGGTGCCTTTTGCGCCGCGCAGCGTGTTGCGGCGGGTCTGCGACCTGTTTGCGGCGGAAGGGCTGCAGCCGATCGTGGCGCCGGAGCTTGAGTTCTACCTCACGGCCCGCAACACCGACCCCAACACCCTGTTGCGTCCGCCCGTGGGGCGCAGCGGGCGCGCCGAGACCTCCCGGCAGGCCTACAGCATCGATGCGGTGAACGAGTTCGATCCGCTCTTCGAGGAGATCTACGACTACAGCGACAAGATGGAGCTCAACGTGGACACCCTGATCCACGAGGTCGGAGCGGGGCAGATGGAGATCAACTTCTTCCATGCCAAGCCCCTGGGCCTGGCGGATGAGGTGTTCTTCTTCAAGCGCACGGTGCGCGAGGCGGCCCTGCGCCACGACATGTACGCCACCTTCATGGCCAAGCCCATCGAGGGCGAGCCTGGCAGCGCCATGCATGTGCACCAGAGCCTGCTGAGCCTGGCCACCGGCAAGAACATCTTCTCCAACGAGGATGGCACGCCCTCCGAGTCCTTCATGCACTACATCGGAGGGTTGCAGCGCTACATCCCTGCGGCGATGGTCCTGGTGGCGCCCTATGTCAACAGCTACCGCCGACTGTCGCGCAACACGGCGGCTCCGATCAACATCGAATGGGGCTACGACAACCGCACGGTGGGTATCCGGTCGCCGATTTCGCTGCCCCAGGCACGGCGCGTCGAAAACCGGGTGATCGGTGCCGACGCCAACCCCTATGTCGCGCTAGCGATGACGCTGGCCTGCGGATACCTCGGGCTCAAGAACAAGATCAGGCCCAAGCCAGAGATGAAGGGTGATGCCTACCTGTCCCCGTATTCGCTGCCGCGCAGCCTGGGGGATGCGCTGGAATGGCTGCGCCGCGAAACCGATCTGCATGAGGTGCTGGGCAAGGAATTCATCACGGTCTATACCGAAATCAAGGAACTCGAGTTCGACGAGTTCATGAAGGTGATTTCGCCCTGGGAGCGCGAGCACCTGCTGCTCCATGTCTGAACGCGCAGCAGCCACCAGAAAGGAATCCCCATGCATGCACCCGTGGACACCCGGCGCATCCAGGAACTCGACAGCGCCCATTTTCTTCACCCGTTCACCGACTTCAAGGACCTGGCAGGGCGTGGCGCGCGCGTGATCACCCGCGCAGACGGCATCTACATCTGGGACTCCGAAGGCCAGAGACTGCTCGATGGCATGAGTGGTCTGTGGTGCGTGAATGCGGGCTACGGCCGCCGCGAGCTGGCGGATGCCGCGCACCGGCAGATGCTGACCCTGCCGTTCTACAACAGCTTCTTCCAGACCACCAATGTGCCGGCCGTGGACCTGGCGACCCGGCTGGCAGGGCTTGCGCCGAGCGTCGGCGGGCGCAGCTTCCAGCATGTGTTCTACTCATCCAGCGGCAGCGAGAGCAACGACTCCAACGTGCGCATGGTGCGCCGCTACTGGGATCTGCTCGGCCAGCCCCAGCGCAAGGTGATCATCAGCCGGCACAACGCCTACCACGGCAGCACGATGGCGGGTGCCTCCCTGGGTGGCATGGGTGGCATGCACGCCCAGGGTGACCTGCCGATTCCGAACATCACCCACATCGAGCAGCCGTTCTACTTCGATCTGGGACTTCCCGGTGAAAGCCGCGAGGCTTTCGGTATCCGCGCGGCCGGCTGGCTGGAAGAGAAGATCCTGGCCATCGGAGCGGACAAGGTTGCCGCCTTCATCGGTGAGCCGGTGCAGGGGGCGGGCGGCGTGATCATTCCACCGGACACCTACTGGCCGGAGATCCAGCGCATCGTCGACAAGTACGGCATCCTGCTGATCAGCGACGAGGTGATCTGCGCCTTCGGCCGCCTCGGGCATTGGTTCGCCTACGAAAAGTTTGGCTACCGGCCGGATCTGATCACCTTTGCCAAGGCGGTGACGAGCGGTTACATCCCGCTGGGCGGTGTGCTGGTGGGGGACCGGGTGGCCCGCGTGCTGATCGAGCGGGGGGGGGAGTTCAACCACGGGTACACCTACAGTGGGCATCCCGTGGCCTGTGCCGTAGGCTTGGCCAACCTGGACCTGATGGCCCGGGAAGATCTGCCGGGGCGCGTGCGCGACGATATCGGTCCCTACCTTGCGCGTCAGTTTGACCTGTTGCTGGAGCATCCGCTGGTGGGTGAGGCTCAAACCTGCGGGTTTGTCGCA
Source organism: Burkholderiaceae bacterium (assembly GCA_044348035.1). Lineage (GTDB taxonomy): Bacteria > Pseudomonadota > Gammaproteobacteria > Burkholderiales > Burkholderiaceae_C > CAISIP01. The sequence continues at coordinate 143 of JBIKTP010000522.1, read as the reverse complement.
GGCCTGTCACTGGTCAAGGACAAGGCGACCGGCCGGCGCTTCGACCCGGCGCTGGGGGTCGGCATGCGGTGCCGGGGCCATTGCTTCCGCAGAGGGCTGATCATGCGCGCCGTGGGTGACCGGATGATCATCTCGCCGCCCCT
>JBIKTP010000380.1:0-3861 GCA_044348035.1 Burkholderiaceae bacterium | reverse complement strand
GGCCCGGCGCAGCAGCGGCCACAGGATCGCGCGCCCGTAGCGCCGGTCGGCGGCTCGCGGGTCGTCGCCGAAGTCATGGCCGGGCGGGTACAGGGCCTTGGGCCGGTAACGCACCAGGTTCTGCATCACGAATTCGCGCCCGTCATCCTGGGACAGCAGGTCGCGCACGTCCTGCAGCAGTGCCTGCCCGTGGGGATCCTGGTTGCGTTCCGCCAGCTGGCTCAGGCGGGTTTCGATCTCCTCGGAGGTGAGCGGCCTGCCCCGCCCGCCATACCAGAACAGGAAGGCGCCATACAGGGCCGTCACGGCAAGCACGATGCCCACCGGCAGCGAAAGCATCAGCGGGCCTGCCCCACCACGCTGTAGTGGGCGGTGTTGGCCTGCAGCCAGTCGCGCGATCGGCTGGCGTCCTGGTGGGCCGGGTGGAAGTCGGGCGAGAAATAGTCCCGCCACAGGCCGTAGTTGCCACGGATCATGCCGTCACGCGCAAACAGGGTGTGCATGGCGCTGCGCCAGGTGCTCCAGCGCCACAGGCTGCCGTCGTGGCGCAGATTGCGGATCGTCTGGCGCAACACGTCCCCCAGGAAGGTGTAGGTGATGTACTTGAACACCCGGATGCGCCACTCATGTGTGCCACCCATGGCCTGGTAGAGGTCATACGCCGTGCTGCGGTGTTCGGACTCTTCGGCGCAGTGCCATTGCCACAGCATGCGCAGCCGCGGCTGCGCACCGTCGAGCACCTCGGGGTGGCGCAGCAGCCAGTCGGAGAAGATGGCGGTGAAATGCTCGGTGGCCGCTGTGGCCGCGACCTGGTTGCGCAGGTCGTTGTTCTTGTGCGCCTCGCGCCGGCGCAGTGCGCGGCGCTCGATCTCGTTGTCGTAGCCCAGCCGTGTGAGGTTGTCGTTGAACAGGGCATGGATGCGCCGGTGGGTGGCCTCCTGGCCAACGAAACCCTGCACCTCGCGCGCCATGCTTTCGCGCCCGGGTTCGGGCAGGCGCTGCAGCCCCGCGCGCACCGAGTCCATGAAGAACTGCTCGCCGGCCGGGAAGCTCATCGACAGCGCGTTGAACAGCGCCGAGCGGAACGCGTCGCCGCCGTTCCAGCGGCCGGGAAAGGGGCTTTCGAGGTCGATCAGCAGGCGTCGGACGGCGAGTTCGGTCATGGTCAGGCTCTGAAAAGTCAATACACCAGTGTATGGATGATGGGCGGCGCTGTCAACGGAGTCCGGCAGGCGCGCCAGCCCGGCGCCGGGCAGGCCGATAATGTCGCAAGCCGTGCGTCTCACGACCGCGCACGCCGAACCCCCCTTTTCGAGCCCACGCCATGCCATTCGACTGGACCAATCCCTATCCCACCGTGCGCAGCCCCGTCATGGCGCGCAACGTCGTCTCCACCTCCCAGCCCCTGGCCGCCCAGGCCGGCCTGCGGATGCTGCAAAAAGGCGGCAATGCGGTGGACGCCGCGATTGCCGCTGCCGCCTGCATGACCATCGTCGAGCCGGTGTCCAACGGCCTGGGCAGCGACAACTTCGCGATTCTCTGGGACGGTCAGCAGGTTCATGGCCTGAACGCATCCGGGGTCGCCCCCGCAGCCTGGAGCCCGTCCTATTTCGCGCAGCGCCACGGCGACACGATGCCCATGCGAGGCTGGGACACGGTCACCACGCCGGGCGCCGTGGCGGGATGGGTGGCGCTGTCCGAGCGTTTCGGCAAGCTGCCGTTTGCCGACCTGCTGGAGCCGGCGATCGAGCTGGCCGAACGCGGCCATGGCGTTGCCACCATCGTGGCCGACAAGTGGGCGCGCGCAGTGCCGCTGCTGCAGGAACTGCCCGGCTTTGCGCAGGCATTCATGCCGCGCGGCCGCGCGCCCCTGCCGGGTGAGCGCTTCGTGTTTGCCGAGGCGGGAGCCACCCTGCGCAAGATCGCCGAATCCGACGGCGAGACCTTCTACCGGGGCGAAATCGCCGAAAAGTTGGTGGCCCACGCGGCCGCCCATGGCGGCAGCATGACGCTCGCCGACCTGGCGGGCTACCAGCCGGAATGGGTCAAACCCATCCAGAAAGACTATGCCGGGCACACGCTGCACGAGATCCCGCCGAACGGCCAGGGCATTGCCGCGTTGATGGCCCTGGGCATGCTGGACAAGCTCGACCTGGCCAGCCTGCCGGTCGACGGCCTGGAGTCCCAGCACCTGCAGATCGAGGCCATGAAACTGGCGTTTGCCGACACCTACCGATGGGTCGCGGACGCAAAAGCCATGACCCAGGTCAAGCCGGCCGACCTGCTCTCGGACGCCTACCTCTCGGAGCGGGTGCGCCTGATCGACCGCCAGCGCGCCACCCATTTCAGCCATGGCACACCGCCGCGCGGCGGCACGATCTACCTGACCGCCGCCGATGAGAACGGCATGATGATCAGCCTGATCCAGTCCAACTACATGGGTTTTGGCAGCGGCATCGTGGTGCCGGGCACCGGTGTGAGCCTGCAGAACCGCGGGCACTGCTTCACGCTGGATCCGCAGCACCCCAACGTGGTGGCGGGCGGCAAGCGGCCGTTCCACACCATCATTCCTGGTTTCCTCACGCAGAACGGCCGGCCGCGCATGAGTTTTGGCGTGATGGGCGGCAACATGCAGCCCCAAGGGCACCTGCAGACGCTGGTGCGCATGCTCAACCATGGCCAGAATCCCCAGGCTGCGTGTGATGCGCCACGCTGGAAGGTCGGCACCGGACTGTCGATCGAATGCGAAACCACCATGGCGCCCGCGCTGGTGCAGGGTTTGCGGGACCGGGGCCACCAGATCGAGGCCTACCAGGACTCCTATATGGACTTCGGCGCCGGCCAGTTCATCTGGAAGCTGTCGGAGGATCTGGAAGACGGTTATGTCGCGGCCAGCGATTCCCGTCGTGACGGGCACGCCGCTTGCTTTTGAGCAAAAAATCGCGTCAAAGCCTGAAAAAAGGGCTAAATTCCCGTCCAGTTCTGCCGTTAAGGGGTTACCACGTGCCTAAACCCGCAGTGTGAATAAGGTGCTGGACATCATGCAACTACCCTCCGTCGACAGTCAACCAGGTGTGCGCCCCGCCGGCGCCAGCCTGGAGCCGTCGCCCAGTACCAGGGTGGTGCCGGTGCCCCCGGTGAACCCGCCGCAGCAGGTCCGTGAGCCGGGCGTCATCAGCAACATCAGCGAGGAAGCCCAGCAGCAGGCCAAGGCCAGCGAGGCCGTCTTTCGCAGCGTGCAGGACCCGGTGCAGCGCAGCCCGGATGCCGAGCGCCCCGAGAACGACTGGACCATCAAGCGGCCGCAGCCGCAGAAAGTCGAGGATCCGCCGCCAGAGCCGATCTCCAAGCGCATGCTCGAGTTCCTGCGCTCGATGTGGCGTGCCAGCGGTAGCGTGGTCGAGATGTCCCAGCCCCAGGACCAGTTCCAGAATGCGCCGCTCAACCAGAACAATCCCCAGGCCACCCCGGGGGTGCTGGCCAAGGAAGAGCTGACCTACACGCCCAGCAAGATCAAGAAGAACGAGAAGCTCTGACGCAGCGGCCGGTGCTTCGCCTACCATGGCGCCCATGCACACCTCCGCGCTCGTTCTGTTCTCCGGCGGCCAGGATTCCACCACCTGCCTGGCCCATGCCCTGACCCGGTACGGGCGGGTCGAGACCATCGGCTTCGACTATGGCCAGCGGCACAGGGTGGAGCTCGATGCCCGCCAGGTTGTGCTGGCCGAATTGCGTGCACTGTACCCTGCCTGGGGCCTGCGCCTGGGCGAGGACCACCTGCTCGATGTCCCGGTCATTGGTCAGATCAGTGAGGGCTCGCTGACAAGGGAAATGGCTTTTTCGCTGGAATCCAATGGTCTC
>JBIKTP010000379.1:0-3862 GCA_044348035.1 Burkholderiaceae bacterium | reverse complement strand
CCATGGCCAGCGCGCTGGCAGCGACGGCGCCAAAGGATACCCATACCAGCTGCAGTGGCGCGAGCCAGTGCTGGACCAGCCAGCCGGCACCGAAGTTGCCGCCGATCACCATCAGCGGCAGCAGCACGGCGAGCCAGACGCGGTCTGCACCGCCCCAGGCCGGCACGAAGGTCAGCAGCGCCACCGCCACCCCTGTGTAGCACAGGAAGATCAGGCCGGGCAGCGCGGTGTCGAAGGCGGTGTAGACCGCCACATGCTGCTGCCCGAGCGTGTGCAGCCTGGGCCGGGCAGCGGTGGCTGCCTCTGGCGGGTCCTGGCGCAAGGCGAGCCAGGCCAGCGCGCAGACGAGCGCCATGCCCGCCGCGTGGACCAGCAGGCAGGCACCGAGGCCCAGGCCTGCCATCAGCGGCCCGCCGATGGCCGCGGTGATGGCGAACGCCACGCCCACGAAGGTGCTCCACAGGCCCATGGCGATCGACCGGTGCGCGGGCGCGGCACTGGCAACGATCAGGATCGGCGCGGCTACCACCACGGCCAGGTGCGAGGCGCCCTCCAGCACGCGGCTGACCAGCAGCAGCGCGAACGGGGGGAGCCCGGCCTGCGCGGCCGACAGCACTGCGCCGAGCCCGAGCCCTCCCAGCAAAAGGCGCCTGTATCCGATGGCAGGCGCAAAAAGCCCCACGGTCACGCCCAGCACCAGGCCGACCATGCCTACGGCGGACAAGGCCCAGCCCATCTGCGCCGGGCTGACGCCATAGAGCTGCTGCAGGGGCTCGAAGGCCACCGATACCTTCGCGAACTGCATGCCTGCGAGGATGCCGCAGGCCCACAGCAGCAGCACCCGCGGCCAGCGCGTGGCCGCCAGGGGTTCAGGCGCCGGAGTGGCTGGCGGCGTCAAACGAGATATCCACCATCAGCTCATTGGCCAGGTTTTCCAGGGCGCTTTGCAAGGTGTGTGTATCCAGCGTGGCCGGCACGGTGAGGCCGGCCTGCATCTGGAACATCTGCTCGCCGGACATGGCGCCGCTCAGGATGCGGGTGCTGAGCTTGTCGATGCTCACCCCATGCTGCGCCAACTGGCTGGAGATCGACTGGATGATGCCGGGATGGTCATGGCCGAGCAGTTCCAGGGTGAGGCGGCGGGTGGCGCCAGCGGAGGGCCGGGCGTCGGCGCGGGTGACGGTGATATGCAGGTCGGGTGCCGCCAGGGCCCGCAGTGCGGTGAGCAGCGCCTCGCAGCGGGCGGGCGGCACGTCGAGGTGCACGATGCCGGCGAACTGGCCCGCGAAATTCGCCATCAGGCTGTCGGCCCAGTTGGCGCCATGGTCGGTGGCCTTGTCCGAGACGGCTTTGACCATGCCGGGGCGGTCCGGCCCGATGAGGGTGACGACGAGGGATGTCATGCAGCGGTCTCCAGTTGCGGGCTGCGATTATCGGTTGGGCGGGGGCCCGGTGAGGGTGGCCAGTGTCTCGCGGATCAGTCCCTGGGTGGCCTGCTGCGTCAGTGTGGACGGACGCTGTCCGCTGGTGGCCATGGCGATCTGTGTGCGCAAGGACGGGCTGCGGATGGGGCGCAGCGTGTAGAGCGAGGGCTTGACCGAGCTGGCCACCGCGTTGCGCGACAACACGGCACAGCCCGCACCGTCGGCCACCAGGTCCAGGATGGCTGCGACACCGTCGATTTCCAGCGCGACCTGCGGGCGGCAGCCGATGGCCGCCATTTCCGCTTCCACCTGCATCCGGATCGCGTTGGGGCGGCTGGGGATCACCAGCGGCAGGTCGGCCAGCGCCTTCAGGCTGATGGGCGGCGCGGTCGCCCTGGGCGGGGTGGAGCCTGCGCCGCGCAACTGCACCAGGAACAACTCTTCCTGCTGCAGGGCAGTGATGTCCAGGTCGTTGCTGGCTCGCGCGTTGTACAGCACGGCAATGTCCAGGCGGCCATTGACCAGCGCCTCCTGCATCGCGGTGGACAAGCCTTCGCTGATGGACAGCGCGGCCTCCGGCATGCGGGCCCGGAAGGCGCGGGTCAGCGGCACCGTCAGCATGCGCGCCAGGCTGGGCGGCAGGCCGATCGCGACGCGGCCGGCCAGCGCGCCGCGCACGCGGCCGAGTTCCTCGCGGGCGCGCTCCACCTGGTGCAGGATGCCGCGGCCATGCGCCAGCAGCAACCGGCCTGCTTCGGTGGGCACTGCTCCGCGGCCGTCGCGCGCCAGCAGGTTCTGCCGCAGCTCCACCTCCAGAAGCCGCACCTGGCGACTGAGCGCGGGTTGGGCGACACCGAGGGCGGCAGCAGCCCGGGTGAAACCGCCCAGTTCGGCGACCCGGACGAAGTATTCGATCTGCTTGAGGTCCATGCGAAGACATCTTTATTCAAATAGCCAAGGCATGGCCATGCCGCAATGTTATATCTGCTAGTGGGCCCTGCGGCTTCTCTTTCGTGTCCGACAAAGCCACAATCTGGCGGTCCATTCCAAGGAGATCCTGACCATGCGCGCGCCCCTGATCATCGACTGCCACGGTCACTACACCACCGCTCCGAAGGCGCTGGAGACCTGGCGCAACCGGCAGATCGCCGGCATCCAGGACCCGGCGTCGATGCCCAGCGTGTCCGACCTGAAGATCAGCGACGACGAACTGCGTGAATCGATCGAGACCAACCAGTTGCGCCTGATGAAGGAGCGCGGCTCGGACATCACCATCTTCTCGCCGCGGGCCAGTTTCATGGCGCACCATATCGGCGACTTCAACGTGTCGTCCACCTGGGCGGCGATCTGCAACGAGCTGTGTTTCCGGGTGTCGCAGCTGTTTCCCGACAATTTCATCGGCGCGGCGATGTTGCCGCAATCTCCCGGCGTGGATCCGGCCAGTTGCATCCCGGAGCTGGAGAAATGCGTCAAGCAGTTCGGCAACGTGGGCATCAACCTCAACCCCGACCCGAGCGGCGGCCACTGGAATTCGCCGCCGCTGAGCGACCGGCACTGGTTCCCGGTCTACGAGAAGATGGTCGAGTACGACATCCCGGCGATGATCCATGTCTCGACCAGCTGCAACCCGTGTTTCCATACCACCGGCGCACACTACCTGAATGCCGACACGACGGCCTTCATGCAGTGCCTGACCTCCGACCTGTTCAAGGAATTTCCGACCCTGCGCTTCCTGATCCCGCATGGGGGCGGCGCCGTGCCCTACCACTGGGGGCGTTTCCGCGGCCTGGCGCAGGAACTGAAGAAGCCGTTGCTGTCCGAGCATCTGCTGAACAACATCTACTTCGACACCTGTGTCTACCACCAGCCCGGCATCGACCTGCTCAACACCGTGATCCCGGTGAAGAATGTGCTGTTCGCCTCCGAGATGATCGGCGCCGTGCGCGGCATCGACCCGGAAACGGGCAATTATTACGACGACACCAAGCGCTACATCCAGGCTTCGAAGATCCTGAGTGATGCGGACCGTTTCCAGATCTACGAAGGCAATGCCCGGCGCGTGTTCCCGCGCCTGGATGCCGCACTGAAGCAGAAAGGCCTTTGAACACCATGAGCACTCCCCTCAACCAGCTCGGCATCGTGAAGCGCAGCATCGTTCGTGCCGACAGGACGGCTGTCGAGCAGCTGTCCGGGTTCGGCGTGGCCACGATCCACGAGGCCATGGGCCGGGTGGGCTTGATGAAGCCCTACATGCGCCCGATCTACACCGGGGCCCACCTGTGCGGCACCGCCGTGACGGTGCTGCTGCACCCGGGTGACAACTGGATGATGCATGTGGTGGCCGAGCAGTTGCTGCCCGGTGATGTGGTCGTCGCCGCGATCACCGCCGACAATGCCGACGGATTTTTCGGAGACCTGCTGGCCACGTCGTTCCGCGC
>JBIKTP010000378.1:0-3863 GCA_044348035.1 Burkholderiaceae bacterium | reverse complement strand
GATGGCCAATGCCTCACGGCTCGTGTGCTCGGACACCAGGACAAGGTCTGCGCTGTTCGGGGTGGCCGAATGGTCCAGGCCCACCGCGATGCTCGACATGCCGGGAATGTTGCCGCGCAGGGACTCCAGTTTCTCCTTGGCCAGGCGAAGGTTCGTGGCGCGGTCGTTGCCATGGGCCGATTCCTTGAACCGCCACATGACGATGTGCTTGATCATGGTTTCTTGCCTTTCGTTGTCTTGGCTGCTGCCGGCGCGACCTGCGCACGCGGCTCCTGCAGTTGCGCGGGCGCGCGGAAGGGGTACAGGTCATGCTGCTCCATTTCCAGCAGGCGGGCGTTCAGCTTGCGCAGGAAATCGAGCCCGCCACGCTTCTCGCGTTCGGTGAGGTCGTCCAGCAGGGCATGGTGCACACGCAGGCTCAGACCATCGCAATCGCGGGCCAGTTCCAGCCCTTCGGGCGTCAAGGTCAGGATCACTGACCGGCTGTCCTTGCGCGAGCGGCGCCGCCGGATCAGTCGCTTGCCGTGCAGTGCCTGCAACTGGCTGGAGATGGTGGATTGCGGCAGGACCATCAGTTCGACCAGTTCGCCGGCCCGCAGCTCCTCGTGCTGCAGCAGCAGCACCAGGATGCGGGCCGAAAAGTGGTTCAGTTCGTGGGCTCGGAAATGCCGGTTGCCGATACTTGCAATGCGGGCGCTGACCCTGTGCACCAGAAAGGTCAGCCGGTCCTCCATGGCCAGCAGGTCCGCGTCTGCGTCGGCTTTGGAGGATGCGCTGGTGTTGGATGCCATGATGGGCGCTGATTCTAGAGCCGCCCGGCGCCCGGTCGGTTCAGCGGGCTGGCATCTGCCCCACCGGGGTGCGCATGATGGTGTCGACAGTCTTGTGGAAATGCTGCACGCCGGGCTCGTTGCGGCCGAACGTGAAGGCCTTGTTGCCACCGGCCCGCAGGGACTGCTGGATCGAGAACCCGATGACGTAGTCCTCGTCACGGACGGCCTTCAGAACCACCTCGGCAAAACTGGCGGTGGCAGCCTTTTCCTCGTCGGTCACTGGCACCCGCGCGGACATTACCGTCTGGCGGGTGATGGTGGTCTCGGGTGTGGGGCCCGGAAACACCTGGCTGACCATGCAGTGGTCGCCCAGCACGCCGGAGACTGCGAGGTTCGGGAAACACAGGTGGATGCGCCGCATGTGGGCCTCGGCAACGGTGTCCCACTGCGCCTCGGGTACGCTTTCGATCTCGGCCAGCGTCTTGCGCCCGAAGACCAGCCGCTGGTGCGGCCCGAAACCGTCGTGCAGGATCAGGTTGCCAATGGTGTACTTGCCCACGGTGTTCGGATGCACCGTGTTGTGGTGGTAGGACTCCAGGTAACCGTCCCAGGTGGCCTTCCAGCCCGGGCCGGGGATGTCGCGCTGGGTGTAGATATGCCAGTTGTCCAGCCGCAGTCCTGCCAGCGGGCCGGCGAAATCACCCAGCCAGGCATCGATGTCCATCGCGTCGCCGGGCGTGAGATGCACCCACACCACGCCGACCCGCTCGGCACAGTGCAGTTCCGTGAGCGACTGGGCATCCGGCCCGACCTCGCCAAAGGTCTCTGCGCCGAACATGCCGCTCAGGTGGCCCTGCAGGTCGAAACGCCAGGCATGGTAGGGACAGACCAGCCGCTGCACCCGCCCGCTGCCGGGCTTGCACAGCTGGGCCCCACGATGGGTGCAGGCATTGATGAAGGCACGCACCACGCCGTCCTGGCCGCGGACCATCAGGATGGGTTTCTCCATGACCGTCAGGGCCAGGTAGCTGCCGGGCTCGGGCAGCTCGATGCTGAGCGCCAGGCCGAGCGGCAGGTGGTGGAAGATGCGGTCCACCTCGCGCCGGAAGCGCTCGGGGTCGTTGTAGGCCTCGACCGGCTGCACCATGGTGGTCGGTGACTGGTCGGTGGTCTTGGCGTGCAGGTGGGCCAGCGCGCGGCGGGCCAGCGCAGCGGAGTCGGGGGTGTTGATCATCGAGATGCCTCCTGGGCCTGCCATCAGGCGCCGTTGCGACCGTAGGTGCGGTCGAAAGCCTGCCAGGCCGGCGTGGATTCCGGGAAATCGCCCGGAAGGCTGCGACCGCCCATGGTCACGCGGGTGGTGCCGGTCAGGGCATGGGTGTAGTCCTTGGCCGGCACGTAGTACAAAAACTTCAGCGTGCGCTTCTGGAACATCCAGCGGCCACCGATGCGGCGGTATTCGTCGTCGTACCGCATGCCGGAGACACTCACTTCGTTGTCGGGGCAGGTCTCGGCGTGGCTCAGCACCAACCCGGTGGCACGGTCCGGGTTGGCGGGGTCGAAGTGCACGAAATGGTCGTGTGTCCAGTGGTAGCCGGGGCCGCGGATCTTGAACAGGCGCACGTACATGGCCAGGATCTCGGCCCGGCCGCTGGCCATGAGCAGCTTGCTGGGGGAGTCCAGCACGGCGTCTTCGGCGAACTGCGTGCCCAGGCGTTCGATGTCGTGCTCATCGCAGGCGATGGCATAACCGCTCACCAGTTCGGCAATCGCAACGCGGGATTCAAGTTGCTCGACCCGGCGGGTCAGGCTTTCGAGTTCGGTCATGCAAACGTCTCCTTCAGGGTTCAAAGTTCTTGGAAAACCGGGGTGTCCGCGTCTGCGGCGTCCGATCCGTGGAGCGCGAATTCGCGCGTGAGCTGGCGCCCCATCGAGGGCATGCGCCACCCGGCCAGCGGCCGGCGCTCGGGCAGGGGCGAGATATCCATTTCGCGGCCGTCGACGAACACCTGGCGGATGCGCCCGGGCTCCCCCAGCATCGCGACATTCTGGCTGGGGTCACCGTCGACCACCAGCAAATCGGCCTTCATGCCGGCGGCCACCACGCCGGTCTGGCCGGCCATCTTGAGCGCAAAGGCCCCGGCGCCGGTGGCGCAGTGGATGGCCTGCAGCGGGCTCAGGCCGTAGTAGCGGGTGAAAACCTCCATCTCGCGGTAATGCCAATGGCCATAGGGCACCATCGAGAAGCCGGCTTCGCTGCCGCACAGGAGCGGCACACCGGCTGCGTGCAGCCGAACCATCGACTCGGCCGAGTCGGCGATCTCGCGCTCGAACAGACGGATGAGCGATTCGTCCGTGCCCAGGCGATGGCCATAGTCGACCATGTTGGCCTGGAAGGTGAAGGCCGGGCACACCGGGATGCGGCGCTCGATCACCGCATCGGTGGTGGCCTCGTCCATGCCGGTGCCGTGGAAGATCAGGTCGATACCCGCACGCGCCGCGCGCATCACGGAGACGGTGCCGCGGCAGTGGCCCATCACGGGCACGCCGAGATCATGCGCCACCTCGCAGATCAGGTTGAGCTCGTCCTGGGTCCAGCTGCACTGCTCGCCCAGGTGGGCGTAGCGCGGCACGACACCGGACACATGGACCTTGATCCAGTCAGCGCCGACCTTCACCTGGCGGCGCACCTCGGCCATGATCTCGTCCCTGCCCTGCACCACCATGTAGTAACCGGTGATGCCGGTGTCGGCGATCAACCGGCCCGCCGTGCCGCCCACTGCCGTGATGAGCGCATAACAGCCGCAGGCGATGCGCGGCGCCTGGATGATGCCGGACTCGGCCGCATCGCGCACATCGACCATGTTCTCGAACACCGAATCCGGGTCGAGCAGGCCGGTGACGCCGGCACGCAGCAGCTTGCGCGCGTTGTAGGCGGCCACCAGCGCGGACAGCGCATTGCGACGCTGGTGAAAGAGCTCGGGGTTGGACGCCGCGTCATCGAAGGACAGATGGCAGTGGGCGTCGATCAGCCCGGGCATGAGCGTGAGCCCCTGCATGTCGACGCGGCGCGCATGCTGCAGATGGGCG
>JBIKTP010000377.1:0-3869 GCA_044348035.1 Burkholderiaceae bacterium | reverse complement strand
GGCGCTTCTCCAGTAGGATTGCGCCATGCAACCCAGCCACGATGCGATGGTGTTCATCGTCGACGACGATGGCGGCGTGCGCGACGGGCTGGCCTGGCTGCTGCGTTCGCGGCACCTGCCGAGCCGATGTTTCGACAGTGCCGAGTCCTTCGATGCGATGCTGCATGGCGGCCTGCCCCGGGCCCAGCCCTGCTGCCTCCTGCTCGATGTGCGCATGCCGGGCATGAGCGGGCTGGCCCTTTTCGAGTCCCTCGCCGAGCGGGGGCTGACGCTGTGGATCCCGGTGATCTTCCTCACCGGCCATGCGGACCTGCCCACGGCGGTGGCCATGGTCAAGCGCGGCGCATTCGACTTCTGCGAGAAGCCGGTGTCCGACAACGCGCTGGTGGACCGCGTCGAGCAGGCCATCGCCCACTCGGCGCAGCAACTCGCCCTGGTGGACCGCAGGGCATCGGTGACACGCCGTCTGGCCGAGCTGACCGAGCGCGAGCGGTCAGTCATGCGCCTGGTGGTCGACGGACTGCCGAACAAGCTGGTCGCCGACCAGCTCGACATCAGCGTGCGCACCGTCGAGGTTCACCGGGCACGGGTGTTCGACAAGATGGAGGTGAAGTCGGCCGTCGAGTTGTCCCGCCTCCTGCAGCAGCTGTAGCCTGTCAGGACCGTTGCCCGGGCCTGCCAGCCGCATCGTGAGCCGCTGCTGGGGCGTGGGTCTGTGCAGGGTCGGCAGGGGTCTCGGGCTCCGCAGACAGCTCGCCGTTCTTGCGCCCCGAGAACATCGTCCACCACACGATGAAAATCAGAATCAGCAGGGCGCCGAGCGCTTCAAGCAAAATCAGAACCATGAATCGACTCCTGTGGCGTGGCGCCCGTGCACTGGCTGTGCTGGCAATTGTAGGAACCCTGTGGAGCTGCGCTGGTGGCCCACACGTCGCAGGGACATCCGTTCCCGCGGCACCCCCGCCGGCCGTTGCGCCTGCGCCAGCTGCGTTGCCGACCCCGCCAGAGGCCGATGACGGGCCCTTGCCACCGGTGCTGCTGCAGGCCAGGAGCCGCTGGGTGCCGGTGCGATGGAACGCCTTGCCGGGCTTCTCCGAGGATGCGCTGCACGAGGCCTGGAACGCATGGACGCGTTCCTGCGAGCGCCCGGGAGCAGCCTTTGCCCCCCTCTGCCCCGAGGTGCGCCTGCTCAGCCTGGCCTCCGGCGACGAGCAGCGGCGCTGGATGCAGCAGCGTCTGCAGCCCTACCGCGTAGAGCCGCTGGCTGCGCCCTCCGAGGGTCTGCTGACCGGTTATTTCGAACCCATGCTAGTGGCGTCGCGTACGCGTCGTGCCGAGTTCCAGGTGCCCCTGTACCGGGTGCCCCCAAGCCTGGGAACGCGCAAGCCCTGGTTCACGCGCCAGGAAATGGACACCCTGCCCGAAGCCCAGGTCGCCTTGCGCGGCCAGGAAATCGCCTGGCTGGCGGACCCGATCGACGCCCTGGTGCTGCAGATCCAGGGCTCCGGCCGTTTGCGACTGGTCGATGCCGACGGCGCGTCACAGACGGTGCGCCTGGCGTTTGCCGGTACCAATGACCAGCCCTACTTTGCCATCGGACGGTGGCTGCTCGACCAGGGCCTGGTGCGGGACGCCAGCTGGCCCGGGATCAAGGCATGGGTGGCCCAGAACCCTCAGCGTCTGCAGGAGCTGATCTGGCGCAATCCGCGCATGGTGTTCTTCCGCGAGGAGCCGCTGTCCGACATGGACGCCGCTGTCGGCCCCCGGGGCGCGCAAGGGGTGGCCCTCACGCCAGGGCGTTCGATTGCCGTGGACCGCGACAGCATCCCGTATGGCACTCCCGTATGGATGGTGAGCAGCGGACCGAACCTGCAGCTGCGCCGGCTGGTGCTGGCACAGGACACGGGCAGCGCCATCGTCGGTGCCGTGCGCGCCGACTATTTCGTGGGCTGGGGCCCGGAGGCCGGTGAAGTGGCAGGGCGGCTGAAGCAGCCATTGCAGTTGTGGACCCTGTGGCCCCGGTGAGCCGGCGCGCCGCTGCAGGCATTGCGCGGATCAGGCGCCAGCGCGCGGGCCCAGATGACCCAGTGGCAGCGGCGTGCTGGCCTTCACCTCACCCAGCGAGAAGCTGGTGTGCAGGTCTTTCACATTGGGCAGGTTGATCAGGCTGCCCAGCGCGAAGCGCGAGAAGCTGTCCAGGTCCCGGGCCACCACCTGCAGCTCGAAAGTGCCGGTGCCGCTGATGTAGTGGCAGGCTACCACCTCGGGCAGCTTGCGGATGGCCTCCTCCAGCGCGCGGGTGCCATCGCCGTTGTTGCGCTCCGCATCCAGCCGCACGAAAGCCAGTACACCCAGGCCGATCTTGTGCCGGTTGATCTCGGCCCTGTAACCGGTGATGAATCCACCTTCCTCGAGCGCCCGCACGCGGCGCCAGCACGGCGCGGCGCTCAGGCCGACGCGTTGCGCAAGCTCTGCATTCGTGAGCCGGCCGTCGATTTGCAGATGTTTCAGGATGGCCACGTCAAACTTGTCGAGTTTTTCCATATCGGCTCCATTGGAGCAATATTCTTTCTCAAGTCAGCAAATTGCGCGCATGGAAAGAAAAGACATATCTTGGCAACGGGCATACACTTTGCGCTGCTTTTTGTGCCTGCGAACGGCCCGCCGACCTGCGGTGCCTGCCACGCCCAGGCGGACTCGCCCCTCACCTTGGAGACCCGTACGCCATGAATGCACCTCTGCCCGAGCACATCCGCAAGGCCCTGGAGACCGTCTCGCTGGACGACAAGTACGCGCTGGACGAGGGCCGCGCCTTCATGAGCGGGGTACAGGCGCTGGTGCGTCTGCCCATGCTGCAGCGCACGCGGGATGCGCTGGCGGGCAAGAACACGGCCGGCTTCATCAGTGGGTATCGCGGGTCGCCGCTGGGCGGGTACGACCAGTCCCTGGTCAAGGCCGCCAAGTACCTGAAGGCGCACAACATCGTGTTCCAGCCCGGCGTCAACGAGGAACTGGCGGCTACCGCGATCTGGGGCACGCAGCAACTCGGTTTCGCACCCCCCGGCACCAACCGATTCGATGGCGTGTTCGGCATCTGGTACGGCAAGGGCCCGGGTGTGGACCGCTGCTCCGACGTCTTCAAGCATGCCAACATGGCGGGCACCACCCCCTGGGGCGGTGTCATCGCGGTGGCCGGCGACGACCATGTGGCCAAGAGTTCCACCGCCGCCCACCAGAGCGACCACATCTTCAAGGCCTGCGGGCTGCCGGTGTTCTTTCCGGCCGACGTCCAGGAGATCCTGGACATGGGCGTGCATGCCTTTGCCATGAGCCGTTTCTCCGGTGTGTGGGCCGGCATGAAAACCATCCAGGAGATCGTCGAATCGAGCGCGACGGCCGTGATCGACCCGCACCGGGTGCAGGTCCGCATCCCCACCGATTTCGTGTTGCCCCCCGGCGGCGTGCACATCCGCTGGCCCGACCATGCGCTGGACCAGGAGTCACGCCTGTTCGACTACAAGTGGTATGCGGCACTGGCCTACATCCGGGCCAACCGCCTGAACTACAACGCGATCGAGGGTCCGAACGACCGCTTCGGCCTGATCGCCAGCGGCAAGGCCTACAACGACACGCGCCAGGCGCTGCTCGACCTGGGACTGGACGACGCCGCCTGCCGCCAGATCGGCATCCGCCTGCACAAGGTCGGGGTGGTGTGGCCACTGGACGCCCAGCTCACGCGAGAGTTCGCCACCGGTCTGCAGGAGATCCTGGTAGTCGAGGAGAAGCGCCAGGTCATCGAATACCAGCTCAAGGAGGAGCTCTACAACTGGCGTGCCGATGTGCGGCCGAACGTCTATGGCAAGTTCAAC
>JBIKTP010000375.1:0-3891 GCA_044348035.1 Burkholderiaceae bacterium | reverse complement strand
GGTTTTCTTCGGCAGTGCCCACGGTCACGCGCAGACAGTTGGCCAGCAGCGGGTGGAAACCCGCCATGTTCTTGACCAGCACGCCCCGCGCCTTGAGGCGCTGGAAGATGGCGCTGGCGACGTCCTGCTCCACGCCAGCCAGCGGAGAGAGCCGGACCAGGATCATGTTGGCGTCGCTGCGGTAGGTCTTGACGCCGGGCAAGGCGGCCAGGCCCGCCTGGAGCACGGCCCGTTGCGCCACGATGTCACGCGCCTGGGCGGCAAACACATCGGCATGCTCGAGCGCGAACAGCGCGCACTCGGCATTGAGCACGCTGATGTTGTAGGGGGGGCGGACCTTGTCGATCTCGCGGATCGCGGCCGCCGGGCCGACCAGGTAACCGATGCGGACACCTGCCAGGCCGAACTTGCTCATCGTGCGCATCAGCAGGACATGGTCGTGGCGCGCCAGCCGGTCCATGTAGCTGCGGCTGGCAAATGGCTGGTAGGCCTCGTCGATCACCACGAAGCCGGGTGCCGCCTCGATGATGCGCTCGATCACGGCGTCGTCCCACAGGTTGGCGGTGGGGTTGTTCGGGTAGGCCAGATAGACGAGCGCCGGCTGGTGCTGCGCGATCGCCGACAGCATGGCGGGCTCATCGAGCTCCAGGTCTTCGCGCAGGGGCACGCCGATGAACTGCAGGCCCTGCAGCTGCGCGCTCATCGCATACATCACGAAACCCGGCACGGGGGCGAGCACGCTGGCGCCCGGGATGTCGCAGGCCATCGACAGCATCGAGATGAGTTCATCCGAGCCGTTGCCCAGCATGATCTCGAAACCGTCCGGTATGCCGGCATGGGCCGCGAGCGCGGCGCGCAGTTCGTGCAGGCGTGGACCCGGGTAGCGATTCAGCGCCACTGCGCCCAGACGGGCGCCAAGCTGCGCCTGGAGTTCGCCCGGCAGCCGGTGCGGGTTCTCCATCGCGTCCATCTTGAGCAGCCCGGCCGAGGACGGCACGGCGTAGGCATGCATGGCGCGCACGTCCGGGCGGATGCGGCGGCTCAGCAGACTTGCGAGGGGCGGACGGGCCATGGCGGCAGGAGATCGTTCAGCAGCCATAGGCGGTGGACAGGGCATTGAAGATCACCAGCTGCACCGGCATGTCCGCTTCGTAGAGGTCCTTGTTGCGGGCCAGCTCGGCATCGAACAGGGGTTTGGCCATGTGCGGCTCCAGCCGGCGGCCATTGATGCAGATCTGGGGCTTGCCGCCGGCCCGTTCGGCGCGGGCATGCGCCTCCAGGGTGCCTTCGAGTACGCCGACCAGGTAGTACTGCACATAGTTGGGGCCCTGTTTCTTGTCCGACAGCTCCAGGGCGCGCAGTTCGCGCAGGCTCATGGCCGGGGCCGACAAGGCACCCATCAGCATCACCGTGACGAGAAGACGGCCACAGGTCCGTGCGGAAGGCATCATGGGAACTCCTCGCTGCGCACCGCGGTGCACGCTGGTGCGGGGCGCCACGACGCTGCGCCCATCGCTCATGGCTGCACCCGCATTTCGGCCGCCCGGGCGTGTGCATCCAGGCCCTCGCCGTAGGCCAGTTCGGCGGCGATGCGGCCCAGGCTGCGGGCGCCGGCGGCGCTGACCTCGATGAGGCTGCTGCGCTTCTGGAAGTCGTACACGCCCAGCGGGCTGGAGAAGCGGGCCGTGGCCCCGGTGGGCAGCACATGGTTGGGCCCGGCGCAGTAGTCGCCCAGGCTCTCGCTGGTGTAGGCCCCCAGGAAGATGGCACCCGCGTGGCGCAACAGCGGCTCCCAGCGGTGCGGTTCGTGGCTGCTCACTTCGAGGTGTTCGGGCGCCACCCGGTTGCTCAGGGCGCAGGCCTCTTCCATGCTGCGGGTCTGGATCAGCGCGCCGCGGCCATTGAGCGAGGCGGCGATGATCTCTCGCCGGGCCATCGTGGGCAGCAGGCGGTCGATCGCGGCCTGCACGGCGTCGATGTAGGCGGCGTCCGGACACAGCAGGATGCTCTGGGCGAGTTCGTCGTGTTCGGCCTGGCTGAAGAGGTCCATTGCCACCCAGTCGGCCGGCGTGGAGCCGTCCGCCAGCACCAGGATCTCGCTGGGGCCGGCGATCATGTCGATGCCCACCGTGCCGAACACGCGGCGCTTGGCCGCCGCCACATAGGCGTTGCCCGGGCCGGTGATCTTGTCGACCTTGGGCACGGTGGCCGTGCCATAGGCCAGCGCGGCCACGGCCTGCGCGCCGCCGAGCGTGAACACCCGCGTCACGCCCGCCAGATGGGCGGCCGCCAGCACCAGCGGGTTGCGCTCGCCGGTGGCGGACTGCCCGTCGGCAGGCGCCGGAGTGGGTACCACCATGATGATCTCGCCCACACCGGCCACCTGGGCCGGGATGGCATTCATGAGCACCGACGACGGATACGCCGCCTTGCCGCCCGGCACGTAGATGCCCACGCGGTCCAGCGGCGTGACCTTCTGGCCGAGCAGGCTGCCGTCTTCGTCGCGGTAACTCCAGCTCTCGCCGCAGGCCTTTTTCTGGGCCTCGTGGTAGCTGCGCACGCGCCGGGCGGCCACTTCGAGCGCCTCGCGCCGGGCCGGCGCAATGCTGTCGAAGGCGGCCTGGAGCTCGGCCTGGCTCAGCTCCAGCGCGGCGACCGAGGGCGCATGCACCCGGTCGAAGCGGCGGGTGTAATCGAGCACGGCCGCGTCACCCCGGGCTTGCACGTCAGCCAGGATGTCCTGCACACGCTGCTCGATGGCGGCGTCGGCATCACCGGACCAGAACAGGCGGCGCGAGAACGCCCCCTCGAAGTCGGCCTGGGCGGTGGACAGGCGCAGCGGACTGGCGGACAGGGTGGCCATGGTGGCGGGCTCAGGCGGGCCGTGGCGGGATGGCCGCAGCGAATGCGTCGATGATGCGGCGGATGGGCGCCTGCTTGAGCTTGAGTGCG
This sequence comes from Burkholderiaceae bacterium, assembly GCA_044348035.1. Taxonomy (GTDB): domain Bacteria; phylum Pseudomonadota; class Gammaproteobacteria; order Burkholderiales; family Burkholderiaceae_C; genus CAISIP01. The sequence continues at coordinate 939 of JBIKTP010000375.1, read as the reverse complement.
GCCTGGTTCACGACCAGGCGAGAACTGATGTCCATGATGTGCTCGACCTCGACCAGACGATTCGCGCGCAGCGTGTTGCCGGTGGAGACCAGATCGACGATGGCATCGGCCATGCCGGTGAGCGGCGCCAGTTCCATGCTGCCGTAGAGCTTGATCAGGTCGACATGCACGCCCTTGGTGGCGAAGAACTCCCGCGCGATAGCCACATACTTGGTGGCCACGGTCAGGCGCGAGCCCTGCCGCACGGCGGACGCGTAGTCGAAGCCTTCACGCACCGCCACGCTGATGCGGCAACGTGCAATATGCAGGTCGAGCGGCTGGTACAGGCCATCGCTGCCGTGTTCGAGCAGGGTGTCGCGCCCGGTGATGCCGAGATCGGCGCCACCGTACTGCACATAGGTCGGCACGTCGGTGGCGCGTACCACCAGCACCCGCACCTCGGGCTGGCTGGTGTCGAGAATCAGCTTGCGGGAGGTCTCGGGATCGTCGAGCACGGTGATGCCGGCGGCTGCCAGCAGCGGCACGGCCTCTTCGAAGATGCGCCCCTTGGACAGGGCCAGCGTGATCATGCCTGCGGCAGCAGGCTTGCACCTGCACGGGACACCGGCCTAATCATGGGCCTTCCACTCCTCGGGGGTCAGCGTCTTCATCGACAGGGCATGGACTTCGTCGGTGTGCATTTTCGAGCCCAGCGTGGCATAGACCATCTGGTGGCGCTGGATGGCGCGCTTGCCCTGGAAGGCGGACGACACGATGGTGGCATACCAGTGGCGGCCATCCCCCTCCATCGTGCAGTGCTCGCAGGGCAGGCCGGCCAGGATGAGGGATCGGAGTTGTTCAGCGGTCATGTGTGTCTGCCTTGTTCAGCTTCGGATCTTGTAGCCGATGCGCAGCAGGTGCACTGCCACGCCGCCGGCCAGCACCAGCGCGGCGCCGACG
>JBIKTP010000374.1:0-3892 GCA_044348035.1 Burkholderiaceae bacterium | reverse complement strand
CGCGATCGCGCCACGCCCCGGGCAGACCATGGTGGAGATCGGGCCGGGGCTGGGCGCGCTGACGCAGCCCCTGGTCGAGCGGCTGGGGCATCTGGTGGTGATCGAACTCGACCGCGACCTGGCGGCGCGACTGCGTCCACGCGCCGACCTGACAGTGATCGAGTCCGACGTCCTGCGTGTCGACTTCTCGACGCTGTCGGCCGGGCGCAGACTGCGAATCGCCGGAAACCTGCCCTACAACATCTCGACGCCGATCCTGTTCCATCTGCTGGACCAGGCGGCCGTGGTGGTCGACCAGCATTTCATGCTGCAGCGGGAGGTGGTGGAGCGCATGGTGGCGACGCCATCGACAGCCGCCTACGGCCGGCTCAGCGTCATGCTGCAATGGCGTTACGCCATGGAGAACATCCTGCATGTGCCGCCGGAGAGTTTCGAACCACCGCCACGGGTGGACAGTGCGGTCGTCCGGATGGTGCCCCGGCCGGACCCCGCTGCGGTGGATGTCCGGCGTCTGAGCGAGATCGTGCAGGTGGCGTTTGGCCAGCGTCGCAAGATCCTGCGCCACACCCTGGGCCGGTGGCTGACCGACCACGGCTACAGCGGCGCTTTCGATGCGCAGCGCCGGGCCGAAGAGGTGCCGGTCGAGGAGTTCGTCGCACTGGCCCAGCAGACATGAAAAAGGCCCGCCACAGGGGCGGGCCGTGGCAGCGGGTGGGCCGGCCGCTTACGCAGCGGCGAGCCAGTACCCCGCGTTGAAGGGGCTGCTCATGCGCAGCGCGAGGGGAGAGACGTCCAACAGCTTGTCGGTGGGCATCTTCTCGCCGGTTTCGGTGGTCAGGGCAATGCCGGAGAGGGCGTCGTCGGACTGGCCTTCTGCCTTAGCCTCGTTCGCCCGTTCTGCTTGGCTGGTGTGTGCAGAACGGGCTACAGAAAAGAATAGAAACATCGGAAGGGGATTTTTCTGTCCCCCCAGTAGTCGGCGGCATCCCGGAAGATGTCGAGCAGCTGTTCGCGCGCTTCCTTGTCGAACTTGGCATTCGCCGGGATGTGCTCCAGCACCGCGATGAAGCCGGGCTGCGGGCCCGACTTGTGCACCGGGTCGGTCATGCTGTCGTACAGCGCATCGAAGTTCTTGCCGACATGGGCCGGCAGGGTGAACTGCTGGCCGATCATGTCCAGCACATCCTGCTTGGACTGTGCATTGGCCAGATTCGCATACAGGAAATGCTGGCCCAGGCGCTGTGCGGCCTCCTGCAGGTCCTGAACCCTGAAGGCCCGGATCGACTGCACGATGTTGGTTCTCACACCACGCAGTGGTGCGTCTGTCTCTTGACGAAGTGGCATGTCCATCCCCGTTTCACTTTCAAAAATGACCCAAAACCTGACTAAGGGACGATCTTGCGAAAGCTCGCATAGTGATCGGCCGTGTAGTAACAAACATCTGGCGCCCGGGGCCTGCCTCCGCAGACAATGCGCCTCTTGCCACGGTGGCTGACTCCTGGCGTCCTGACCGTGTATTCACGGTAGTAGCCGCGGTTGTTGATGGGCAACAACCGTTCGCGATTGCCAAAGACCGTCCCATCCTTTTCGTACGGAAAGGGTCCGCCTTGAGCAATCAACGCATAAGTCTGGGCACCTTGGACCGGCATCTCGGCGACCGAAATGGTCGCCATGCTGTCTACAGGGGCGGGGGTTCTGGCTTGAACAAAGCCGCTTGTGAGGGTCGCGAAGAGCAGTAAGCCAGTAATCACCAACTTAGGCCCAGCACCGCGGAACATCAAAATTGACTCCAGAACCTCGGGTTAACCCGCAAATTTCTCGGGGGCAAGTGTCGCTGATCCGGCCGGGAAAAGCAAGTCCCTGCACAAAATTTGGGCAAGGAGCAGTGCCACCCAGTTGAATTAAGTCAGCGCTCGCTGTCGATTTTTGTCTTTAGCGAGCGGCGTTTGCATCTGCCACGGTCAAGGCGGTCATGTTGACAATACGCCGTACCGTGGTGCTTGCGGTCAGAATATGGACAGGCTTGGCTGCGCCCAGCAGGACCGGGCCGATGGCGATGTTTCCACCGGCTGCTGTCTTGAGCAGGTTGTATGCAATGTTGGCTGCATCGATGTTGGGAAGCACTAACAGGTTGGCATTTCCGGACAGGCTGCTGTTGGGCATCAGTGCCGCCCGCGCAGCACCATCGAGCGCGACGTCGCCATGCATCTCGCCATCCACCTCCAGCCACGGCGCCTCTGTCCGGAGCAGTTCCAGGGTGCGGCGCATCTTGCGCGCGCTGGGCTGGTTGCTGTTGCCGAAATTCGAGTGCGACAACAAGGCGGCCTTGGGCCGGATGCCAAACCGCATCATCTCCTCGGCAGCCATCACGGTGATCTCGGTCAGTTCTTCGGCGCTCGGGTCGTAGTTGACATGGGTGTCGACCAGGAAGATCTGCCGGTCGGGCAGCAGCAGCCCGTTCATGCAGGCGTAGATGGGGACGTCCTGGGGCGTGCTGGGGCTGCCCCCCTGCCTGCGACCGATGACCTGGTCGATGTAGGTCAGGTGCATCGCTGTAGTGCCCCAGGTGCCACAGATCATGCCGTCCACGTCCCCCTTGTGCAGCAGCATCGCGCCAATCAGGGTGAGGCGCCGGCGCATCTCGATCTTGGCCATCTGCACGGTCGTGCCCTGGCGCTCGGTCATGCGGTGGTAGGTCTGCCAGAAGTCGCGGTAGCGCGGATCCTGTTCGACATTCACGACGTCGTAGTCGAGTTCCTCGCGCAGCCGCAGGCCGAACTTCTTGATGCGCTGGGCGATCACCGCCGGGCGCCCGATCAGCGTGGGTCGCGCCAGGCGCTCGTCCACCACGATCTGGCAGGCCCGCAGCACACGTTCCTCTTCGCCCTCGCAGTAGGCGACCCGCTTGTGCACCGCCACCTTGGCCGCGGCAAAGATCGGACGCATGGCGGTGCCGGATGCGTAGACGAAGCTCTGCAGCCGCTCCACATAGGCCGCCATGTCGGTGATCGGGCGCAGCGCCACCCCGCTGTCGGCGGCGGCCTGGGCCACCGCCGGGGCGATCTTCATCATGAGCCGCGGATCGAAGGGCTTGGGAATCAGGTATTCGGGCCCGAACGCCAGCTGCTGCCCGGCATAGGCAGCTGCGACCACCTCGCTCTGTTCGGCCTGTGCCAGTTCGGCGATCGCGTACACCGCTGCAATCTCCATCTCCGGCGTGATGGTGGACGCGCCGGCGTCCAGCGCGCCGCGAAAGATGTAGGGAAAACACAGGACATTGTTGACCTGGTTGGGGTAGTCCGTGCGGCCGGTGGCCATGATGGCGTCGTCGCGCACGGCCCGGACTTCTTCCGGCAGGATCTCCGGAGTCGGGTTGGCGAGCGCGAAGATCAGCGGCCGCGGTGCCATCGAGCGCACCATGTCGGGTTTGAGCACGCCGCCGGCCGACAGTCCGAGGAAGATGTCGGCGCCGGCGATGACTTCGCCCAGCGTGCGCGCGGAAGTCTTCTGCGCGAACACGATCTTGTCCTCGTCCATCAGTTCGGTGCGGCCCTCGAACACCACCCCTGCCAGATCGGTCACGTAGATGTTCTCGCGTGGGATGCCAAGCTTGAGCAGCAGTCCCAGGCAGGCCAGCGCGGCGGCACCCGCGCCAGAGGTGACGAGCTTGACCTGCCGCAGGTCCTTGCCCACGACCTTCAGCCCGTTGAGCAGCGCGGCGCCCACCACGATGGCCGTGCCATGCTGGTCATCGTGGAAGACCGGGATCTTCATGCGCTCGCGCAGCTTGCGCTCGACATAGAAGCAGTCCGGCGCCTTGATGTCCTCCAGGTTGATCCCGCCGAAGGTGGGCTCCAGTGCCGCGATGATGTCCACCAGCTTGTCGAGATCG
>JBIKTP010000020.1:0-11552 GCA_044348035.1 Burkholderiaceae bacterium | reverse complement strand
TGGGCCTGCCGGCCGTGCTGGGTGAACTCATCATGCAAAAGCGCGGTCTGCTGCTGATGGTGGGCGCCACCGGCTCGGGCAAGAGCACCACGCTGGCTTCGATGATCGATTCCCGCAACGAGGTGCTGGCCGGGCACATCCTCACCATCGAGGACCCGATCGAGTTCCTGTTCAAGAACAAGCGTGCCGTGATCAACCAGCGCGAGATCGGCACCGACACCGAGTCGCTCGAGACCGCGCTGAAGAACGCATTGCGCCAGGCGCCCGACGTCATCCTGATCGGCGAGATCCGCGACCGCGAGACCATGTCCGCGGCGCTCGCCTATGCCCAGTCGGGCCACCTGTGCCTGGCCACCATGCACGCCAACAACAGCTACCAGGCGCTCAACCGGATCCTGAGCTTCTACCCGGTCGAGGTGCGTCAGACGATGCTGGGGGACCTGGCCGCAGCGCTCAAGGCGGTGATCTCGCAGCGCCTGTTGCGCACGGTCAACGGCGCCCGCACGCCGTCGGTCGAGATCCTGCTCAACACCAAGCTGATCTCCGAACTGATCGAGAAGGGGGACTTCTCCGGAATCAAGGAGTCCATGGAACAGGCCATGGCCGAGGGTTCGCAGAGTTTCGAGGCCGACATCGCCCGCCTCATCATGGAGGGCACGGTAGACCGCAAGGAAGGGCTGGCCAATGCAGACTCGCCGACCAACCTGATGTGGCGCATGCAGAATGATTTTTCCAAGGCCGTGGCACAGCAGCCCCAGGACGATCCGGATGACGAGCCCTCCTTCACCGAGATCACGCTGGACGTGAAGCACTGATGTCGCGCACGCTGCACCTGGTCGAGCAACTGATCGCCCAGTCCTCGGTCACCCCTGCTGACGCAGGCTGCCAGGACATCATTGCCCGGCGGCTGGCGCCGCTGGGTTTTGCCTGCGAAACCCTCGCCTTCGGCCCGTCCGAGTGGCGGGTCAGCAATCTGTGGGCCAAGCGCAGCGGGCAGGCGCCGGCGGCCGGGCGCAGCAGACTGGTGGTGTTCGCCGGCCACACCGATGTGGTGCCCACCGGGCCGCTCGGCCAGTGGCACAGCGACCCGTTCACGCCCACATACCGAGACGGCAAGCTGTTCGGGCGCGGTGCCAGCGACATGAAAACCTCGCTGGCCGCTTTCGTCGTGGCCGCCGAGGAGTTCCTCGCCGAACAGCCGCGCTCCAGCCTCTCGATCGGTTTCCTGCTGACCAGCGACGAAGAAGGCCCCGCGCGCGACGGCACGGTGCGGGTCTGCGACCTGCTGCGCCAGCGCGGTGAACAGGTCGACTACTGCGTGGTGGGCGAACCCACGTCGGTCGCCCTGGTGGGCGACATGATCAAGAACGGGCGGCGGGGCAGCCTGAGCGGGCGCCTGACGGTCGAGGGCGTCCAGGGGCATGTCGCCTACCCGCAACTGGCGCGCAATGCCGTGCACCTGCTGGCGCCGGCGCTGGCCGAGTTGGTGGCGACGCACTGGGATGCCGGCACGCCGTCATTTCCTCCGACCACCTGCCAGGTCAGCAACCTGAACGCGGGGACGGGCGCGGGCAACGTAGTACCCGGCTCTGCGACGCTCGATTTCAACTTCCGCTTCTCGACCGCATCCACGCCGGAATCGCTCCAGCAGCGTGTGCAGGACATCCTGACCCGCCACGAAGTGCCGGGCCAGGTGGTCTGGACGCTTGGCGCAGAGCCGTTCGTCACGGACAGCGGCTCGCTGGTCACGGCCGTGCGGGAGGCCATCCATGCCGAGACCGGCCTGGACGCCCAGTTGTCCACGACCGGCGGCACCAGCGATGCGCGTTTCCTCGCCCGGATCTGTCCGCAGGTGGTCGAATTCGGCCCGCCCAACGCCTCGATCCACCAGATTGACGAGCATGTGCGCCGCGACGACGTGGATGTATTGAAGAACATCTACCGCCGCATCCTCGAGAACCTGCACCGCGGCGCGTCGGCATGACCCTGCTTGAACTGGTGGAAGCGGCATCGGACCGGCTCGATGCGGCGGGGGTGTCGTTCGGGCACGGCACGACCAACGCCTTCGATGAAGCCGCCTGGCTGGTCCTGTGGCGCCTCGGGCTGCCTCTGGATACCGATCTGGAGGACCCGCGACAAGCCCATCTCGGCGCCCTGCCGCAGCATGCGGTGGACCAGCTGATCGCCCAGCGGATCGCCAGCCGGCTGCCTGCCGCCTACCTGACCGGCGAAGCATGGCTGCAAGGCCTGGCCTTCCATGCCGACGCGCGGGCGATCGTGCCGCGCAGCCTGATCGCCGAGCTGGTGGTTGCTGGCGCACTGGACCACTGGTTCGCCCGTCCCCCGCAGCGGGTGCTGGACCTGTGCACGGGTGGCGCCAGCCTCGCGATCCATGCGGCGCTGCACTGGCCGCAGGCCCGGGTGGATGGCGCCGACATCTCCGCCGAGGCCCTGTCACTGGCCCGCAGGAATCTCGAGCGGCACCATCTGGTGGAGCGCGTCCGGCTGCTCGAGGGTGACGGCTGCGCGCCGCTCGACGGCGTCTACGATCTGGTGCTTTGCAACCCGCCCTATGTCAACGCCGGCAGCATGGCGGCCCTGCCGGCAGAGTACCGTGCCGAGCCGGTACTGGCCCTGGCCGGCGGCGCCGATGGCATGGATTTCGTGCGCCGCCTGCTGTGCGACCTGCCCCCGTTCCTGGCGGACGACGCCCTGCTGGTGCTCGAGATCGGCCATGAGCGCGCCAAGTTCGAGTGCGCCTTTCCCGACCTGCAGGGCCTGTGGCAGGACACCAGCGCCGGTGACGACCAGGTCTGCGTGATCACCCGGGCCGCGCTGACGGCCCACCCCTCCCCTGACGGGGGTGTGCGCCCCCGGCACAATCCATCCCCATGATCACCCTGAAAAACGTGACCTTGCGCCGCGGCGCCAAGGTGCTGCTCGACAACGCGTCCGTGACGCTCAACCCCGGCGAGAAGGTCGGCCTGGTGGGCCGCAACGGTGCCGGCAAGTCCTCGCTGTTCGCGCTGCTCAACGGCTCGCTGCACGAGGATGCAGGCGACTACAGCCTGCCCGCCCAGTGGCGCATGGGCCAGGTGGCGCAGGACATGCCGGAGACCGCCCAGGGGGCCACCGATTTCGTGGTTGAAGGCGACACGCGCCTGCTGGCGGCCCAGGCCGAGGTGCAGGCGGCGGAGGCCGGCGACGACGGCGACCGCATGGCGCATGCCTACATGGAGCTGCACGATGCCGGCGCCCACGATGCGCCCGCACGGGCGCAGGCGCTGATTCTCGGGCTCGGCTTCAAGACCACCGAGCTCGACAACCCGGTCAACAGTTTCTCCGGTGGCTGGCGCATGCGGCTGCAGCTGGCGCGGGCGCTGATGTGCCCCTCCGACCTGCTGCTGCTCGACGAACCCACCAACCACCTGGACCTGGATGCCCTGGTCTGGCTGGAAACCTGGCTCAAGCGCTACGAAGGCACCTTGCTGGTGATCAGCCACGACCGCGAGTTCCTCGATGCGGTGACCAACGTCACGCTGCATATCGACATGGCCAAGCTGGTGCGCTACAGCGGCAACTACAGCAAGTTCGAGGACATGCGCGCCGAACAGATGGAACTGCAGCAGAACGCCTTCGCCAAGCAGCAGGAAAAGATCGCGCACCTGCAGAAGTTCATCGCCCGCTTCAAGGCCAAGGCCAGCAAGGCCAAGCAGGCCCAGAGCCGTGTGAAGGCGCTCGACCGCATGGAGAAGATCGCGCCGCTGCTGGCCGAGGCCGACTTCAGCTTCGAGTTCCGCGAGCCGGCCAACCTGCCCAACCCGATGTTGTCGATGCAGGGTGTCAGCTTCGGATATCCGGCGCCCGGCGATGCGCCAGCGGGCACGGCACCCACCATCATCGTGCGCAATGTCAGCCGTTCCGTGCTGGCAGGCCAGCGCATCGGCATCCTGGGCGCCAACGGCCAGGGCAAGTCGACCCTGGTCAAGACGGTGGCCCGCACGCTGGCGCCTATCGGCGGTGACATCACCGAGGGCAAGGGGCTGAACATCGGCTACTTTGCGCAGCAGGAACTCGACGTGCTGCGTCCGGCAGACAGTCCGCTGGAGCACATGATCAGCCTGGTGCGCGACATGACCGCCGCAGGCAAGATCGCCGGGCAGGCCACCCGCGAGCAGGACCTGCGCAGTTTCCTGGGCAATTTCAACTTCGGCGGCGACATGGTCAAGCAGGCGGTGGGCAGCATGAGCGGCGGCGAGAAGGCCCGGCTGGTGCTGTGCATGATCGTCTGGCAGCGCCCCAACCTGCTGCTGCTCGACGAGCCCACCAACCACCTCGACCTGGCCACCCGCGAGGCGCTGGCCATGGCACTCAACGAGTTCGAAGGAACGGTGATGCTGGTGAGCCACGACCGCGCGCTGCTGCGCTCGGTCTGCGACGAATTCTGGATGGTCTCGCGCGGGGGTGTGGCGCCTTTCGACGGCGACCTGGACGACTACCAGCGCTACCTGCTCGACGAAGCCAAGCGCCAGCGCGAGGCGGTCAGGCAGGCCAGCGAGCCCGTGCCCAGGGTACAGGGCAAGCGCCCTGCCAAGCCGGCGCGCTCGGTCGCGCCGCTGCGCTCCGAGCTGGAGGCCGTCGAGGCGCGCATACAGGTGCTCAATGGCGAAGGCGCATCGCTGGAGGGGCATCTGGTCCAGGCCGTGCGGCCCTCCGAGATCGCCGAGCTTGGCCGGCGCCTGAAGACGGTCAACGACGAGCTCAAGCAGATGGAAGACCGCTGGCTGGATCTGTCCGGGCAGCTTGACGCTGTGGATGCGTGAGTGGTGGCAGAGCCGGTCTACCCAAACCAAGCGCGCGCCGACGGTGCGCCCGACGAAACGGCCCCGCAGCTTTTCACGGCCCGCGTCAGCCCAGGCGATGCGCAGTGCGATGCCTGGTCCCACGAGCCGTTGCTGACAGCCCTGGAAATGGGCAGCCTCGACTGGCCGAGCTCCTGCCGCAACGGCACCTGCCGCACCTGTATCGGGCGTCTGGTCAGCGGCAGCGTGCGCTACACCATCGACTGGCCGGGCCTGAGCGCCGAGGAAAAGCAGGCCGGCTGTGTCCTGCCCTGCGTTGCCTACCCCTGCGGTGACGTGGTGCTGCGCCGCGATGGCGGCTGATCCCGCGCACGGAGCTGTTGCCAGGACACCACCGAACCGCTTCGGAACCTCTAAACTGCAGGTTTTGCGGAGAGTGGAGACCTTGCCGATGCCAACGATTCACTGGCCAGACGATGTCGTACTGCCGCTGGCAGAGGCCCTTGCGTGAGCGCCGACCAGGCGCCACGTGCAACCCCGGCGCTTCCACTCGACGGCCTGCGGGTGGTCGAATTCACCCACATGGTGATGGGCCCGACTTGCGGCATGGTCCTGGCCGACATGGGCGCCGAGGTGATCAAGGTCGAGCCGATCGAGGGTGACCGCACCCGGCATTTGCTGGGATCGGGGGCCGGCTTCTTCCCGATGTTCAACCGCAACAAGAAGAGCATCCGCATCAACCTCCAGCATCCGGAGGGTGCGGCCGTGGCGCGCCGCCTGTGCGCCAGCGCGGATGTGGTGGCCGAGAACTTCAAGCCCGGCACCATGGCCAAGTACGGCCTGGACCATGCCAGCCTGTCGGCGAGCGATCCGCGCCTGGTCTATGCCAGCCTGAAGGGTTTCCTGCCCGGCCCGTACGAGCACCGCACCGCGCTGGACGAAGTGGTGCAGATGATGGGCGGCCTGGCCTACATGACCGGCCGCCCCGGCGACCCGCTGCGTGCGGGTACCAGCGTCAACGACATCATGGGCGGCATGTTCGGCGCCATCGGCATCCTGGGCGCGCTGATCCAGCGGGGCATCACCGGGCGCGGCCAGGAGGTGCAGTCGGCGCTGTACGAGAACAATGTGTTCCTGGTGGGGCAGCACATGATGCAGTACGCCATCACCGGCGTCGCAGCGGAGCCGATGCCGAACCGCATCTCGGCCTGGTCGGTGTACGACGTGTTCACCGTCAGGGACGGCGAGCAGATCTTCCTGGCCGCTGTCAGCGATGCACAGTGGCGCACCTTCTGCGATGCGCTCGGCTTCGCCGACCTGATGGCCGATGCACGGTATGCCACCAACAACGAGCGCGTGACGATGCGCCCCATCCTGCTGCCGGTGCTGCGCGAACGGCTCGCCGCCTACAGCGCGGCAGAGCTCTCGGCCATCTTCGAGCGGGCCGGTCTGCCCTTTGCGCCCATCGCGAAGCCGCAGGACCTGTTCGACGACCCGCACCTGCAGGCGACCGGCGGCCTGGCCGACGTGCGCATCCCCGATGGCCCGCGCGCCGGCCAGTTGGCGCAGACGGCGCTGCTGCCGTTCACCATGGATGGCCAGCGCCTGGGCGTGCGCTCGCACCCGCCGCTGCGAGGCGAAAACACCGATGAATTGCTGGCCGGGCTGGGTCTGTCGGTGGACGAGATCGCCCGGCTGCGCGACGCACAGGTGGTGGCCTGATCGTGCCGCCATTCGTACCCCTCCGCTTTCCCTTCCCTCCCCTCACCTTGAAGAAAGAGACACCATGATCCGTTCCCTGAACCGCCGACAGGCCATGACCTGGGTCGCTGCCGCCACCGCCGCCATCGGCGCACCCGTGCAGGCCCAGTCGGACCGCACCATCAAGTTCATCCTGCCCAACGCCACCGGCTCCGGCGTGGACGCCATCACGCGCTCGGCCGCCCCCGCCCTGTCGAAGGCGCTCGGGCACCCGGTCGTCGTCGAGAACCAGGCCGGCGCCAGCGGGGTGATCGGCCTGCAGGCGCTGACCAAGAACCCGCCGGACGGTTTCACGCTGTCGGTGGTGTCGAACAATGTCGTGATCTTCCCCAGCGTGATGAAGAGCCTGCCCTTCAACATGCCGGGCGACTTCACGCCGATCGCGGTGATCGGCAGCACCCCGATGGTGCTGGTGGTCAATCCGCAGAAGGTCACGGCGACCAACAGCCGCGACTTCATCGCCGCGCTGAAGGCCCGGCCCGATGGCTACAACTTCGGCTCGGGCGGTACCGGCACCATCCTGCACCTGGCGGCCGAGATGTTCGTGGACGTGGCCAAGGTCTCCGCCAAGCACATTCCGTACAAGGGTGTCGGCCCGATGGTGACCGATCTGCTCGGCGGCCAGATCGACTTCGGCGTGGTGGCGCTGCCCAGCGTGCAGCAGCACATCAAGTCCGGCGCGCTGCGGGCCATCGGCATGTGTGGCGACAAGCGCATCGCCGCTGCCCCCGAGGTGCCGACCTTCGTGGAACAGGGCCTCACGGACTATGTGATGGAAGCCTGGTTCGCCGTGATCGGCCCCAAGGGCATGAGCGGCGCCGACGTGAAGCGCATCCACGACGGCGTGGTGGCGGCCTTCAACGACGCGGGCGTGAAAGACACGATGGCCAAGCAGGGCAACACGATCGCGATCACCAGCACGGAACAGGCCCAGCGCATGTTCCAGAGCGAGCTGACGCGTTACGCCGCGCTGGTGAAGAAGGTCGGCATCGAGCCGCAGTAACGCGCTTGCCTGGGACAACCAGTCCCAGCCGCGTGAACACCCGCTGCGCTAGGCCGCATCGGCGAAACGCGCCACTTCCTTGTCCAGCCAGGCCACGAGGGTCTGTGGCGTGTCCTTGCTGGTGCGGGTGTGCGGGTAGACATGGGCCGCGCGCTGCTTGCGGTCGAACCAGACACTTTCCTCCTCGCGCTGGGCCGGGCGCACCGCTGCCAGCCAGAGCGCGGTGTCGGTGCCTGACTTCGCGTCGCGCAGGATCGACTGGAGGATTTCCCGGAATCGTGGCAGCGCGGTCTTCACGCCATCGGTGTCGGCCCAGCCAGGGTGCATCACGTAGAAGTTGAAGCCGCGCGGGCCGTAGGTGTCGCGCCAGTGCTGGTTGAGCACCATCTGCGCGCGCTTGTGCCAGCCGTAGGCCAGCGTGCCGTTGAACTTCTTCGGGTCCAGCGTGTTGAGGGCGCGGGTGCTCAGGGCGACGTTGTAGCCGCCACCCGAGGTCATGTTGATCACCAGCGGGCGCTCCTTGCGGAAGGCGTCGGCGCGGATCAGGCCCTCAGTCAATACATAGTGGCTCAGCAGGTTGGTCGTGAAGCTGTGCTCGCGCCCCTCCGCCGTGATCGTGTGGGCATGGTTGAGCAGGCCCACATTGTTGATGAGCACGTCGATCTTGCGCGCATCAGCCGCCAGGTCGCGGACCAGACGCTGGGTGTCGGTCTGCAGCGAAAAGTCGCACAGCATGGTGTCGATGCGCGTGATGCCCCGGGCCTTTCCGTCCGCCACCACCTGGTCGAGTCGGGACTGGTTGCGGGCCACCGCCGTGACATTGGCGCCGAGCCGTGCCGCCTCCAGCGCGATGAAACGCCCCAGGCCGCCCGAACCCCCGGTGACGACCCAATGCTGGCCGCTGAAGTCGGCCTTCGGATCGCGCCACAGCAGGCTGCGTGCCCGGTACCCGACCTGGGTGTAGCTCGGGGTGAAGCGGCCATAGAAGACCATGATCTTGCGCAGTTGCTGGAGGTTCATGTGGGGCTGCTTTCGGGGTGTAAGGTCATGCCGGGGACCGCGATTGTGCAAGCAGGCAGCACAGGCTGCCTGTCATCTGGGTGCCACTGGCGCCGGGCCGGCGTGGACCATAATTTCGGGCAGGCCGGGATGCAGAGCCTGATGGGATGCCGGGGCGCATCGCCCCCAGGAGACTGCCATGTACATCGAAGGTGACTTCAATCCACCCTGGTTCAACCCGGCCATGCCGGCGCGCGAGCGTTCGGTGCTCGCGCCACTGCTGGACCACTGGGCGGCGACCACCCCGCAGCGCGTGTTCGCCGTGTTCGAGGACGGCGAGCAGTGGACCTGGCAGGAAACCCGTCAACGGGTGCTTGCCACCGCGCAGGCATTGCGCCAGCTCGGTGTGGGCCAGGGGGACTCCGTCGGCGTCTGGCTGCCCAATGGCAAGACCATGTTCCTGGTCTGGTTTGCCGCCAACTACCTGGGCGCCCTGTACTGCCCGATCAACACCTCGTTCCGCGGCAACCTGCTGGCGCATGTGGTGCGCAATGCCGGCGCGAAGATCCTGGTCAGTCACGCGCGCCTCATCGAAAGGCTGCATGACATCGACCTTGCGCAGGTCGATACCCTGGTGTGCGTGGGTGACTACGAGGGCTCTGCGCCGGGCAACCGGCGCCTGCTGGGCGCTGGCGCCCTGGACGGCGATGCAGCGGCGCTGGGTTCGGTCCCCGTGGTACAGCCCTGGGACACCTACGGGATCATCTACACCTCTGGGACCACCGGTCCCTCCAAGGGGGTGCTGGCGTCCTACCTGCAGTTGTATGCCTCGGGTGTCCTCTCGTACGGTTACATGGGGCCGGACGACCGCATTCTCGTGAACCTGCCGATGTTCCATGTCGGGGGTACCAACTCGATCTTCACGGCACTGGTGCGAGGCGCTTCGTTCTACCTGGTCGACAGCTTCGACAGCCGCACCTTCTGGGAGCAGATCCGCAAACACCGGTGCACCACCACCTCGGGCCTGATCGGCGCGATGACCGACTTCCTGGCCAAGGCGCCTCCCGCAGAGGGCGAGCGGGACAACCCGCTGAAGATCGTCACGCTGGGCCCGGTGACACCGCAGACGGTATTGCTGGCCGAGCGTTACGGGTTCCGCTACATGACGGGCTTCAACATGACCGAAGTGTCGGTGCCGCTGGTGGCAGAACTCGACACCCGCGCCTTCGGCAGTTGCGGCAAGCCGCGTGCCGGCATCGAATGCCGCCTCGTCGATGAACATGACATCGAGGTGCCCGTGGGCCAGACGGGCGAACTGATCCTGCGCTCCGACCTGCCCTGGTCGATGACCACCAGCTACAACGGCATGCCCGAGGCGACGGCCCGTGCCTGGCGCAACGGCTGGTTCCACACCGGCGACGTGTTCCGCCGCGACTCCGACAACAACTTCTATTACGTCGACCGGGCCAAGGATGCGATCCGCCGACGCGGAGAAAACATCTCGTCGCTGGAGGTCGAGCGCGAGGTGCTGGCCCATCCGGCCGTGCAGGAAGCCGGGGCCATTCCGGCGGTCAATCCGGGGGGCGAGGACGACGTGATGGTTGTCGTGGCGCCCAAGCCGGGCGCCAGCATCGACCCGGCTGAGCTGTTGCAGTTCCTGATTCCGCGCATGGCGCATTTCATGGTGCCCCGCTATGTGCGCATCCTGCCGGCGTTGCCCAAGACACCCACGAACAAGATCCAGAAGGCCGAACTTCGCAAGGAAGGGGTGACCGCCGACACCTGGGACCGTGATGCCGCTGGCATCGTGGTCAAGCGCGAGAAACTGCGGGACTGACACAGCGGCGCGGGTGCTCGTGGGCAGCCGCACCGCGCGACGGTTCAGCCCGCGAGCTGCTTTTCGAGCGACTTGAGGTCGAAGTAGTCGCGCCAGGCGATGATCTTGTCGCCCTCGAACTCCACCACGCCGGCATAGGGCACGCTGATCTGGCGGCCGTTCTTCGTGTAGTTCTCGGTGCCTTCGACGAACAGCATGTTGTCCTTCTCGATCATCAGCGTCTGCACGTAGTGCTGGTTGCTCATGCCGGCACCGAACTTGGCCATGAACTCCAGCATCGCGGCCTTGCCCTTGACCGGGCGCATGGAGCGGTTCGGGTACCACACGATATCGTCGTGGTAGGGTGCGGCCATGCCCTCCACATCGCCGCGGCCCCATGCTTCCAGGGAGTCCTTGTAGATCTGGCTCTTGGTTTTCATCCGTTTTGCTCCGGTGGCGGGTTGGGTCATGCGGCGATGCCCGCATACCGGTCCTCCTGAATCCCCTGATGTCTCCTGGCTGGCGTCTGTATGGGCCTGCAGCTGGCACCAGAAAACACGACTCCTTGAGGCCGGTCAAGTAAAGTATAGTGAGTTTGACTAGGAAAGCAAAACAGACTGCTGTCGCGCACCTGTCAGGCGCTGGCCAAGGCCCGAAACGCGTCGCCCACCACCCGGAGACAGCCCATGACCACCGACATCCTGACCCACCTCGACAACGGCATCCTGACGGTCACGCTCAACCGTCCCGCGGCCATGAACGGCCTCACGATCTCGATGACACGCGAACTCAATGACCGGCTGCGCGAGGCCGCAGCAGCCCCTGACGTACGTGTCGTCGTGCTGGGCGGGGCCGGCAAGGCCTTCTGTGCCGGTGGCGACATCAAGGAGTTCGAGGCCATCGACCGCGACGACCCGCAGTGGGTTCAATGGAAGGACGATCCGGTCTGGAACGACATCGACCACTCGGCTGAACGGACCCGGCGCGCCAGCGAGGGGCCCCTGCTGCTGCACGGGATGCCCAAGCCCACGATTGCCATGGTGCGCGGTGCCTGCGTCGGCGCTGCCACGGCGCTGGCGGCCGCCTGCGATTTCCGTATCGTCTCCGAGACCGCGTTCTTCTCCACCGCATTCGCTCGTATCGGCATCTCTGGCGAACTGGGTGCCAGCTA
>JBIKTP010000373.1:0-3908 GCA_044348035.1 Burkholderiaceae bacterium | reverse complement strand
CGTGGCCAGGTCGCAGGCCTGTGCCCGGACTTCGAGTCCACCGCCGGCCACGCGCTCCCACCGGCACCCGGCGGCCACCAGACCCGCGTCGGGCGGCGGTGCGACCGTGGCGCGGTCGGTCGGACCTGCGCATCCGGCCAGCAGGGCGGCTGCCAGCGTCGTCGCGAGCGCCGCTCCTGGCGTGCTCACTGGCGCCACCAGCCTTCCAGGAGGAGGGCCTGCCGTGCGGTTTCATGCAGGTGGCAGGCCATGGTGGCGGGGCCACCTCCCGTGCCGCCCATCCACTGGGCCTGCTCGTGGCGGCAGGCGGCGTCACGGTAGGCTATCCAGGCGCGCTGCATGGCGCGCAGCGTGGGCTCGACCGCTGCCACCGCAGCGCGGATGGAGGCCATCTCGGCGTCCTGCTTGCGGGCATCGGCGAGCCGGCGTGCGTGGGCGGCATTCAGGCGCGCGTCCCAGTAGCGGCGCTCGGCGTCGAGGCAGGCGACCATGCCCACCGTGTTGTCCTGTCCGGGCCGGGCGATGCAGGCTTGCGCGGCGCGGCCCGGGCAGGCCAGCACCGCGTAGCCCGAGCGCTCCGGTGCGTCGGCTTGCGCACTGGCCACGCAGGCGATGGTGGTGGCGGGATCAAAGGGAGCCGGGACCTGCTGCGCGTCGACTAAACCCGACGTCGCGAGCCCGACGGCCAGCGCGAGCGCGGCAAGGGCGGGGCGACCGGCCTTGGGCATCTGGATCTGTACGGGAACGCGACGGATGCGCAGCATGTGGAAGCACCATCAAGCGGGACAGGGAATATGAACCGGACCGTTTAGTTTAATGGGGCCGGAGCGGTGATCGCCGACGCAGGGGCGATGTGCGCCGATGCGCTCGAGGATGTCCGGGGCTGGATGCGATCCGATCGCTGCGAGGCTCCCCTTGCGTTCGGAATACTCCGAACGCACAGCCGCATTTCCCATCATGCATACAGGCAGGCAACGATGGCCCTGGTTGCGTGCCTGGCTCTTGCGGTGTTGTCTATGGCCGCACAAGGCCTGGTCAACGTGCCTGATCGGGGATAGGGGTCAAACGCCGCCGCCGGCACCTGTTGGCAGGACATTGGTCCGGTCTTCCCCCGAGGGAAGGCCAAGGAGTGAATGTCTTGAAGTCCAACCAACGCGCCACCACAGAAACACTGCTGGAGCGCAACACACCCCGACGCGAGATTGCCCGCAAGACGGGCATCGACCACAAGACGCTCAACGCGGTGGTCGACAAAGTGCGCGATGCCCAGCGCAACAAACTGCACCGCCTGGCCGCCGAGTTGGCATTCCAGGACAGCCAGCGCAAGGCGGGAATCTACACGCCGGACACCGGGCCTATCGTGCCTCGTGCTTCTTCAGGGCGCTACGGGCTACGCCCTTCGCACCCTCTCTCCCCCTCGGACTGAAATCCTTCAACCCAGATACCAGGGGACATTTCTACTTTGGCCAAACAGGGGACATTTCTACTTTGGGTTGACACAGGTGGGCGGCCAGGCGCACAAGGCGTAAACTCTGCCGAGTTTGACTGCCTCCATCCGCCCGATGAAACTGCTGTTGAGCGCACTCCTTGCATGCTGCATGACGGCCTCGTTTGCCGCAGGCGAGATCCGCTTCGCGCCGGAAAAGGACTACGGCCCCTTCGTCTACCAGACAGCCGAAGGCCGGGTGGAGGGCCTTTCGATCGACATCCTGGACGCCGTCAAGTCCGGCCTGGATGCGCCGGTTCTGATGCTTCCGGCGCAGCCCCTGGCGGCAATCCTGGAGGCCGCCAGGCGCGGTGAGGTCGACCTGATCTCGTCGCTGCGGCCCACGCCGGAACGCTCGGCCTACCTGGCCTTCACCTCCCCGTATGTGCAGGTGCCGGCCGTGCTGGTGGTTCGCCAGAGCGTGAGCCCGGCAACGCTCAAGGATTTGCGCGGCCAGCGCGTGGCGGTGGGCAAGGGCTACGCGGTGGAGGCCTTCGTCCGCCAGGCCCATCCCCAGGTGGACTGGCAAGCGGTGCCCGACGACCTGAGCGCCTTGCAGGGCCTGATGGCGGGGCGCTACCAGGCTGTGGTGGCCGATATCGCCAGCGTGAGCCATCTGCTCAGACAGCAGCAGATCAAGGGCGTACAGGTCTCCGAGGCGGTGGGTTTCGACTATCCGCTGAGCTTTGCCTACCGCAAGACCTTGCCCCAGCTGGGACGGCAACTCGAAGCCGGGCTGCAGCGTCTCGATGGCGGCACACGCCAGCGGATCGTCAGCCGCTGGATCGACGCCCCGGCCCTGCAGTACGAGGACAAGCGGGTTCGCCTGCTGCGCTGGGCGGGGTTGCTGCTTGCAGCAGCGGCCTTGCTCATCCTCGCAGGGATGTTCCTGCGCCGCCGCAGCAGGCCCTCAGCATGAACGACGCCATGCCGCAAAGCGGCCAGCGATCGGGGGCCTGGATCACAGCCCTCGCGCTGCTCTACTGCCTGCTCGCGGTGCTTTCCCTGCTGCTGGCTGCACAGCCCGGGCAGATCGCGACGCTGTGGTTTGCCAACCCGGTGGGCACGGTAGCGCTGCTGGCCGTGCGGCGCGCGCAATGGCCGGTCATGCTGGGGGCGCTGGGCCTGGCCAACCTGCTGGCCAATGTCGCAGTCACGCTGCCGGAGGGAATGCCCGGCGCGGCGGTATGGCGCTCTGCCGCTGCCTTCGTCCCCGGCAACTGCGCCGAGATGCTGCTGGCCGCCGTTCTGCTGACACGCGCCGGGGTACGGGCCCGGGACCTTCAGCACCCTTACCGCATGGCCTTGCTGTTCGCTCTGGGTTCGCTGTTGCCGGCGCTATTGAGCGGCCTGTTGGGGGCCGTGCTGGTCGCCAGCCCCGGGGCGAGCGAGTTCAGCCGGGTGTGGGCCGCCTGGCTGGCCGGCAGCCTGATCGGCAACGTGGCGGTACTTCCCCTGGCCCTGTCGATCTGGCTCGAGGGTCCGCGGCTCCTGCAGCAAGCCCTGGCCAGCCTGCGCAACCTGGGCTTGCTGCTGCTGGTCATGGCGATCACTCTCGTGGCCGCCACCACCCTGCCCCAGCCTTTGGTGGTGATTTCGGTGGGGCTGGGGCTCCTGGCTGCCGTCGGCGGTCTGACCCTGACCGCTCTAGGCACGCTGCTGGCGGCCGTGCTTATCGGCCTGCTGGTGGGCTCCGGCGTCCTGCTGCTGCCGCCGTCGACCGCCTGGTGGGGCGACAGCCTCTACTACGGCGCGGTGCTCGCCACGCTGCTGCCGGGTATCTTCCTGGCCGCCACGGTGGACAGCCGCCGCGACATGTTTGATCGCCTCAGCGTCAGCGAGGCGCGTCTGCACTCGCTCTACACGCAGACCCCCGCAATGCTGCACTCGCTGGACGCGGACGGCCGCATCATCCATGTCAGCCAGCAGTGGCTGAGGACTCTGGGCTTTGCCGAGCACGAGGTGCTGGGGCGACCGGTCAGCGACTTCCTGGCGCCTGATTCGGTAGCCGAATTCGCCCGCCTGGCAGGCGCGCCGCCTCTCGGAGAAGACGGCCCTGTCGTATCGGATCTGAAGATGCTGCGCTCTGACGGCGGCATGATCGACGTGGTGATGTCTTCCATCCGGGAGAACGACCGGCAGGGCAGGACCTTGCGCCAGCTCGCCGTGGTGGAGGATGTGACCGAGAAGATCCGCCTGGCCGCCCTGAGCCACTTTGCCGAGCATGACGCGCTGACCGGCCTGCCCAACCGGGTGCTGCTCAACGACCGGCTCGAGCGCCTGTGTGCGCACCACAGCCGCCACGGCGGTCAGTTCGCCGTGGCTTTTCTGGACCTGGATCATTTCAAGGACATCAACGACACGCACGGCCATGACGCCGGTGATGTGCTGCTCAAGGCGGTCGCGTCGCGGCTCGAAGCGG
>JBIKTP010000372.1:0-3917 GCA_044348035.1 Burkholderiaceae bacterium | reverse complement strand
TGGCGCGTCGCGGCCTGCTGGCGGTGGTGGCCGTGCGCCTGCTGCCTGTGGCGCCATTCGCAGTGGTGAACATGGCGGCCGGCGCCAGCCATCTCCGGCTGCAGCATCTGCTGCTGGGCACGGCCATCGGCATCCTGCCCGCCACGCTGGGCGTGGCCTTGTTCCTTGATCAGATCCAGGCGGCCCTGCGCAGCCCCACACCGTGGACATGGGCCCTGGTGGCCTTGACGGTCGGCCTGATTGGCGGGGGCGCATGGTTGCTGCGGCGCTGGATGCGCCGCGTGGAATGACGCGGGCTCACCGGGGACCTTTCCCCGGGAGCGCTCATTTCGGCCGGCTTACAGGCCGGCAGCCGCACGCAGGATCGCAGCCTTGTCCGTGCGTTCCCAGCTGAACTCGGGCTCTTCGCGGCCGAAGTGGCCATAAGCCGCCGTCTTCTCGTAGATCGGGCGCAGCAGGTCGAGCATCTGGATGATGCCCTTGGGGCGCAGGTCGAAGTGGGCGTTGACCAGCTCGGCGATCTTGTCGTCGGGAATCACCCCCGTGCCTTCGGTGTAGATGGTCACGTTCATCGGCCTGGCCACCCCGATCGCGTAGGCCACCTGGATCTGGCACTGTCTGGCCAGGCCTGCCGCCACGATGTTCTTGGCCACGTAGCGTGCGGCGTAGGCGGCCGAGCGGTCCACCTTCGTCGGGTCCTTGCCACTGAACGCGCCGCCACCGTGCGGGCAGGCGCCGCCGTAGGTGTCGACGATGATCTTGCGACCGGTCAGGCCGCAGTCGCCCTGGGGGCCGCCGATGACAAACCGGCCGGTCGGGTTGACCAGATACTTGGTGTCCTTGAGCCACTCCTTGGGCAGCACCGGCTTGATGATGTCCTCGATCACGGCCTCGATGAAGGCGGGCTTCATCTTCGTGCCATCGCTCATCTCGGGCGCATGCTGGCTGGACAACACCACGGTGTCGATGCTGTGCGGCTTGCCGTCGACATACCGCATCGTGACCTGGCTCTTGGCGTCTGGCCGCAGAAAGGGCATCCGGCCATCCTTGCGCAGCTGCGCCTGGCGCTCCACCAGGCGGTGCGCATAGTAGATGGGCGCCGGCATCAGTTCCGGGGTTTCGTTGCAGGCATAACCGAACATCAGGCCCTGGTCGCCGGCGCCGGTGTTGAGATGGTCGTCGCTGGCGTGGTCAACGCCCTGGGCGATGTCGTTGCTCTGCTTGTCATAGGCCACCAGCACCGCACAGCCCTTGTAGTCGATGCCGTATTCTGTGTTGTCGTAACCGATGCGCTTGATGGTGTCGCGCGCGACCTGGATGTAGTCGACATGCGCGTTGGTGGTGATCTCGCCCGCCAGCACCACCAGGCCGGTGTTGCAGAGGGTCTCGGCAGCCACGCGGGACTTCGGGTCCTGCTTGAAGATTGCGTCGAGGATCGCGTCCGAGATCTGGTCGGACACCTTGTCGGGGTGGCCTTCTGATACGGATTCGGAGGTAAAGAGAAAATCGTTCGCCATAGGGGTTCATGCTCCATCAACAACACTAAGGGTCGCGTTGCCTGGGCGGTGGGGCTTTGGCGAACGCTTTAGCAGATTCACAAGGCACAATCGCGGGTGCCGGGCACTGGCGCGCTGTGTGTGTCGCCCTGCAAGTAGTTCCGTAACTCAGCGACGCGCGCATTTTAGCCTACCGATGGCCACCGTTTTCCGATTGTTCTCCGGCATGCCCCTTTGGCTGCTGCACGCCATGGGCGGCTTGCTGGGCTGGCTGGCCTTCCTGGGCTCCGCCACCTACCGCCGCCGCTTTCTGGCCAACGCACAGGTCGCCGGCTACGGCTTCATGGCGGTGCACCGTGCGGTGGCCAGTGCCGGGCGCATGGTGGCCGAGCTGCCGCGCCTGTGGCTGGGCCGCCCGCCACGTTGCGAATGGGTCAATGAAGCCTGCGTGGAGCGGGCCTATGAAGCCCGGCGGGGCTTGGTGTTCCTCACGCCCCACCTCGGTTGCTTCGAGATCGCAGCGCAGTGTGTGGCGCAGCGCTACGCACCGCGGTATGGTCCGCTGACCGTGTTGTACCGGCCCGCCCGGCAGGCCTGGCTGGCTGGGCTGATGGCCGACGCGCGCAACCGGCCCGGCCTGGAGACCGCCCCCACCACGCTCGCCGGCGTGCGCCAGATGATCCGCGCGCTGCGCAGCGGCCATGCCGTGGGCCTGCTGCCGGACCAGGTGCCGCCGGAGGGCATGGGTCTTTGGGCGCCGTTCTTCGGCAACGACGCCTACACGATGACGCTGTCGGCCCGGCTGGCGCAGCAGACCGGCGCCTCGGTGCTGCTGTGCTGGGGCGAACGCCTGCCACTGGGGCGCGGCTACCGGCTGCATTTCCGCGAGCTGCAGCAGCCGCTGGCCAGCGACCTGGCCAGCGCCGTGTGCCAGGTCAACCGGGAGATGGAGCAGCTGGTGCGTGAATGCCCCGGGCAGTACCTGTGGGGTTATGCACGGTACAAGCAGCCCAAGGGGGGTGCCGCATGAGCGCGGCGCCGGGCCGCCCCGAGCAAGCCCGCGCCGAAGTGCGAAGCACGGAGCTTGCCTGATGGGTGCCCCGCAGCCATGCTGACGCGTGTCGGCATCCTGGTGATGCGCCTGCTGGCGCTGCTGCCGCTGGCCTGGGTGCGTGCGCTGGGCCGGCTGCTCGACGTGGTGCTGGACGCCTGGATCCTGGCACCCGCTGCCAGACATGAACATCACGCGCCAGGAGTCGGTGTTCGTGCCCTTCTATGGCGTGCCCACGGCCACGCTCACCTCGCTGTCGCGGTTCGCCAGCCTGGGCCGGGCCAAGGTCGTGCCGGTGATCACCCGCATGACGGATGCCGGCTACGAAGTCCAGGTGCTGGAGGCCTGGGCCGGTTTTCCGTCCGGGGACCTCACCGCCGACGCCGCCACCATGAACCGCACCCTGCAGACCTACATCGACACCATGCCGACCCAGTACTACTGGGTGCACAAGCGGTTCAAGGTCCGTCCGGCCGGCGCGCGGCCCGTCTACTGACCGGGCGCGGCAGGCGGCGCCCCGGGTGCATCGGTCTGCAGGGCCTCGGGCGGGTGTGCCCATTGCCACAGCCGCTGCGAGATCGCGTCGATGCCGATGCGTTTGGGCGCCGAGAACAGCATCGCATCGCCGCCACCGGCCTGCAGCCTGGCCACCGACAGGGCGGCTGCGCCTTCGCTGCGGGTGAGCTTGTCCGCCTTGGTGAGCACGATCAGGAACTGCAGGCCGTCTTCCACCCGGGGGCGGATCACGTCGAGCAGGATGTCGTCGAGCTCGGTCAGCCCGAGCCGCGGGTCGCACAGAAGGACGATCGCGCGCAGGTTCTCGCGGGTCACCAGGTAGTTCGCCATGACCTGCTGCCAGCGGATCTTGTCCTGCTTTGGCACCGCCGCATAACCGTAGCCGGGCAGGTCGGTGAGGATGGCGTCGGTGAGGCCCTGCTTGCCCAGTGCGAACAGGTTGATGTGTTGCGTGCGCCCCGGCTTGCGCGACGCAAACGCCAGCTGCTTTTGCTGGGTCAGGGTGTTGATGCAGGTCGACTTGCCCGCGTTCGAGCGGCCCACAAAGGCGATCTCCGGCACGCTGAGCTGCGGCAGGAAATGCAGTTCTGGGGCGGACGTCAGGAATCGCGCGGTGTGCAGCCAGCCGGACGCGATGGTCGAGGCGGTTGGCGCCGGCGCGGGGGCGGGTTTGGGGGCGCCGCCTGCGCGCTTGGTGGGTGTGGTCATGGGCTTCTCAGGGGCTGATCCCCGGGGGCCATTGTAGAATCACGTTGTTTTGCCCACCCAGACACTCATCCCCATGAAGTTGATTTCCCATCTGATGCTGGCCATTGCGCTGGCCGCCACGGGCGCAATCGCCCTGGCACAGGACG
>JBIKTP010000019.1:0-11619 GCA_044348035.1 Burkholderiaceae bacterium | reverse complement strand
TGTCTTCTACGGCCTGGCTGCGCTGGCATACCCGGAATGGCGCGCCGAGCACTTCGGCAATCTGACGCTGGACCCGGGCGAAAAGCTCCACCCGTCCTTCTGGCTTTTTTCGCTGCCACTGGGCATGTCGCTCGCCCTCGCCACCATTGCGACCCTTTTCACCCTGAACCGGAGGCCTGATCAGGCCGAGGCCCGTCGGCTGATCGCGTTCGTGGTCGGGGCGCCGATCATGGCATCGACGGTGGTGCTGCCGCCCCATTTCGCGCCACTTGCCGGCGCACTGGGCTTGCTGGTGCTGCTGGTGGGCTCGGTGCAGTACCACGTGACGCAGGGCCAGCGGGCGCAGTTCCTGTCCCGATTCCTGGCGCCACAGGTGGCGGAACTGGTGACGCGCCGGGGGCTCAAGAGTGCCACCGACGAAAAAACCCTGGAACTGTCGGTCGTGTGTTGTGACCTGCGCGGCTTCACGGCGTTCTCCGCGGCAACCCCATCGCGCCAGGTCATCAGCATCCTGCGCGAGTACTACGATGCCGTCGGTGCTGCGGCCGCAGCCTGTGGCGGCACCATCAAGGACCAGGCCGGTGACGGCGTGCTGATCCTGGTCGGTGCACCGATCGCATTTGCCGACCATGCCCAGCGGGCCCTGGAACTGGCCCGCCAGATTCGTTCTGTCGGCGTGGCCCTGACCGCCAGATGGTCGAACAGCGAACTGCAACTCGGTGTCGGGGTGGGGGTCGCGAGCGGGTTTGCCACGGTAGGGGTGATCGGGGGCGCCTCCCGACTGGAATACACGGCGGTCGGCTCACCCGTCAATCTGGCATCCCGTCTTTGCTCGGAAGCCGCACACGGGGAGATCCTGGTGGACGAGCGGACCGTGCAGTTGCTCGGAACCAGCCTGGACCCGGCCGCTGTCCGCAAGGGCGATGCCTTGCAACTCAAGGGTTTTGCCCAGCCAGTGCCCAGCTACGCGCTGCAGAACGACTGACACACCCTGTGTCAGGGTGGGATGGCCGGGCCACCCGGCCCAGCCCGGGTATCAGGCATCTTCCGGGTTGGACAATTTGGACAGATGCGCCGTGGTGTTGGCCAGGCGGGCCGCGAGAATCCGGATCAACTCGATCGCGGCATCCGGGTTCTCGCGGATCACGCTTCGAAACAGGTCGGCCGATATGCGAAGAACCTCGACCCGGGTCTTGGCGGTCGCCGTCGCAGTCCGCGGCACATGTCCGAAAATCGCGATCTCGCCGATGATTTCGTTGCTGCCCATGGTGCCGATGACCAGGGGACCCTTGGGAAGATCCACCGAGATCTCGATCGTGCCATCGATGACGACATAACAGGCGTCGCCGACAGCACCGGCATGGAAGATCTCCTGGCCGGCAGCATAGGTGAGGCGCTCGCTGCTGAAACACAGCAACTTCTGCTTTGCCGGGGTGATCTTGCTGAAGATCGGAAACCGCCGGATCAATTCCACTTCCTGTTCGAGACTCATCCTACGCTCCCTTGAAATTGGCTAGCCGGTCTTCAGCAGCCTGCGCATCGCGCTGTCGCGATTCACAAGCTCATCATAGGTGCCTTGCTCGACCAGCTTGCCCTGGTCCATGACCAGCACATGGTCAAAGCGCTCGGCCAGGTCCACCCGATTGAGAACCCACACCACGGACCGGCCCTGACGGCAGTCCAGAATGTGACTCACCATGCGGTTCTGAGCCGCCGGGTCCAGAACGGCAGACGCCTGGTCGAGGATCAGCACCGTCGGATTCTTCAGAAGCGCCCGGCCCATTGCAACCTTCTGCCGATCCGGCACCGACAGGCGGGAGCCGCCGGTACCCACCTGATAGTCGAGACCGATCCGAAGCACCAGCGAGCGAAGATTCAATTCATCCAGGATCTGGCGCATCAGGGCGCCAATCTGGGCCGCGCCACCTGCCTGGCTGGTGGCGATTTTTCCGAACAGGATGTTGTCCTGCAGGGATGCCGCGCCGTTGTAGGCCGCCGGATCGAAAAACGCGATGGCGTGGCGCATGTCTGTCGGAAGGTGGTCCGAGAAATGGCGACGGGCCTGCAGGATCCTGGCCTGCAGTGCGTCATCGATCAGTCCCAAACGGTGCTTGGTGACCACCAGCTTGAACGGCAAGCCAAGCAGAAGGTTGCGTTCGGACTCTGGAATCCGCTCCAGCCCCATGGAGGCGACGCGTGACAGGATGTCCTTGACGTTGGGCAGGTCGTCATAGGCAATGAAGCTGAAACGATCGAACAGCTCGTGCCCCGGCGGCAGGTCGCTGAACAGTTCGACCATGGTTTCTGCCAGCCTGTGCCCGACCTTCAGCAGGTCGCCTGACAGGCCGGTGTCGGACAGGACCTTGCGCACATAGGAATTGAGCGCCAGGCTGTCCATGTCGAAGACCCTGCCCACAGGGGTTCCGAACAACAGGTTTTCCGCCATCGTGGCATTGCGGTTGTAGCGTGCGATGTCGAAGCGCTCCACCAAATCGCTGACGGCGGGGCTGTTGAGCCTCTCCCGCATCGTGTCGCGTGCGCGCAGGATGTCCTCGGCGATCCCGGGGCTGTGGACGGCGCTGACAGCACTCTTGAGGCCAATCTCGAAGAGCGTCTCCTCGAGTTCGACGGTCTTGACGACTTCAAGGATGCGGTCCTCCATGTCGTGGACACCCTGCACGCCGGCCGCATCGAAATCGAGCCATTGCGCCTGGATGTCCAGGGTGCAGTTTCCAGCCCGCGCCGCCTCCCGCAATTGCCGCTCCCGGATACGCCGGGCCTCGCCGGTGCGTTTCGCGTCCTGGACCGGCCGGTGCTTGAGCCCGTACACGAGGTTTTCGCGCACGCTCAACGGGAACAGGTAGGACGCGGCCCCCACATAGGCGATCGCCCTGCCGGTCACGGCTTCAGGCGCACGCGTGATGTCGATGCCCCCCATCTCGACCCCGCCGCCATCCGGGCGCAGCAAGCTGGCCAGCAGTTGGGCAAGTTCGCCAGTGCCGGACCCATTGGGGCCGATCACAGCGACATGGGAATCCAGTGAGGCCTCGAACGAAACCGCATCCAGCGCCTTGGCCCCGGAGTCATCCAGTACCGACAGATTGCTGACCCGGATCGACCCGTCGCGCGGCAGGGTGGGCTTCTCGATGAGCTGCTGCTGGGCTGGCGGCGTGATGCCATCGACCATGAACTGCTCGATCACCTGCGCATACTTGATGCTGGTATCCATGCGCTCCTGGTCCCAGTCGATGAGTTCCTTGACCGGTCCGGGCAAGTCCTTGTAGGCAGCGATGACGGCAACCAACGCGCCGATATCCAGCCTGCCCGAGATCGCCAGATAACCGCCCACCAGGTAGAACAGGAACGGCGTGATCTGGGACAGCAGGTTGTTCAGGAACTTGATCAGGAACTTGCGCTGGAAATGCTCGAAGCGGATGAGGAAAAGACGCCCGAGCCGCGCCGAGAATTCGGCCCGCTCGTAGTTGGATGTGTCGTTCGCATGGATCTCCACCACGCCGTCCACACACTCGGCGATCCGCCCGGCCAGTTGCCTCGCCGCGATCTGGCGCTCCTTGGAAAGGACCAGCAGCCGGCGGCGCATGCGCGGAATGATCACCGCCTGAAGGATCACCATGCCAAAGGCCACCAGCCCCAGGTAGACATGCTGGAAAAGAATGAAGAACAGCGCCGTGAGGGCCTGACCACCCAGGTAGAGGGGGGTGATGATCGATTCGCCGACGAAGCCGCCCAGCGGTTCGACTTCGGCGTTGATCATGGTGGCCATTTCCGCCGACTTCACACGCCGGAAATGTGGCAACGGAAATCGCAGGAAGGTGTCGAACAGTGTGTAGCGCAGACGACGCAGCATCCGCTCGCCCATCCAGCCCTTCATGGTGTTGATCTGGTACTTGATCAAGCCACTGATGATGATGAGCGCCAGGAAGGTCAGGGTCAGCGCCAACAGATACGGCGTACGCTCCAGCGCGAAGCCGTCAAAGACCTGGTAGGTGCCACCGCCCAGGAATTCAGGCAGCGAAAAACCGAAGCGCAGGAAATAAGCCGTGGACTCGGGGCCAGGGAACCCCTTGCCCTGGATCGGCTGGTTGATGATGGTCTTGGGCAGGTCGAGCGAGGCGTAATAGAACACCATCGACAACAGCACCAGCGGAACGATCAGGAGTTGGTCGCGCTTGCTGTACTTGAGGATGAACCCGAACAGGCTGCGTTCCATCGCGGCAACCTAGTTGTAGGGGTCGGCCGCATCGCGCAGACCGTCACCCATGAAGTTGAATGCCAGGACGACCACGAACACGGGAACGACCGGCAACATCAGCCACGGGTAAAGCGCCACGACATTGATGTTCTGGGCTTCATTGAGCAGCACCCCCCAACTGGTGATGGGGGGTCGCAGGCCAAGTCCCAGGAAAGACAGGGCCGTTTCACCCAGGATCATGCTGGGCACCGACAGCGTCAGCGATGCGATCAGATGGCTGGTGAAACTGGGCAACAGATGCCGGCCGATCACGCGCGATGGCTTCGCGCCCATCAGCACGGCCGCGACCGCGAAATCCTCCTCGCGCAGCGCCAGGAACTTGGATCGGACCGACCTTGCCAGTCCCGGCCAGTCCAGCAAGCCCAGGATGATCGTGATGCCGAAGTAGATGAAGATCGGGCTCCAGGTCACGGGCAATGCGGCCGACAGGGCCATCCAGAGCGGCAACTCCGGAAAGGAGCGCACGATTTCGATCAGCCGCTGTATCAGGTTGTCGATCCAGCCACCGTAGTAACCCGAGATGCCTCCCAGCGTGATGCCGATCAAGAAGCTCACCAGGATGCCCAGCAGGCCGACCGTGAGCGAGATGCGGGTGCCATAGATGATGCGCGACAGCATGTCCCGCCCGAGTCGGTCGGTGCCCAGCAGGTACAGCGTGCCGTTCTCCGCCGGGCACACCAGATGGAAGTCGCCCTCGATGAGCCCCCAGAACTCGTAGTCGTCACCCCGGCAGAAGAAACGCAGCGGTTGCACCTTTTGCGGGTCGGCGACGAACTCCCGCTTCATGGTCTCCATGTTGAGCTTGACGCTGTAGCCGTACACGAATGGGCCGACAAACTCGCCCTCATGGAAAAGGCCCACGACCTGCGGGGGTGCATAGATGTGCCCGGAGTCGCGCGTGTTGAGCCCGTAAGGCGCCAGCACTTCCGACACCAGTGACGACAGGTAGAGCAGCGCGAGGATCGCGGCGGACACCACCGCAATGCGGTGCCGCCGGAACTTCCACCACATGATGCGCCACTGGGACGCCCGGTAGAAAGCCTCCTGCTCGGGCGTCAGTGTTTCAGTGGCCTGAGGCTCGAAGGGTGCCGGCGAGACGTAATGTTCGAGGCGACCGTTTTCATCCAGCTTCAATGCGCTCATTTGGCAACCTCGCCCGTCAACCGGATGCGCGGATCGAGCGCCGCGAGCAGGAGATCGGAAATGAACATGCCCAGCACGGTCAGGAGCGCCAGAAACATGAGGAAGGAACCGGCCAGGTACTGGTCCTGGCTCTGCAAGGCGTCGAGCAGCATCGGCCCTTCGGTCTGCAGCGACAAGACCACGGACACGATCGCAGAGCCGGAGATGACGCTCGGCAACAGGTTGCCGATATCCGCCACAAACGGATTCAATGCCATTCGCAGGGGATATTTCACGAGCAGGCGCATCTGCGGCATGCCCTTGCTGCGCGCCGTGACGACGTATTGCTTCTGCAGTTCATCCAGGAGGTTGGCGCGCAGACGGCGGATCATGCCTGCAGTTCCAGAGGTGCCGATGACGATCACCGGGATCCAGAGGTGGGACAGGACGGAAAGGAACTTGTCCCAGCCCATGGGCTGGTCCAGATACTGCGGGTCCATCATGCCGCCGATCGACAGGCCGAACTGCACGTTGGCGAAATACATCAGCACCAGCGCGAGCAGAAAGTTCGGTGTGGCCAGGCCCACATACCCCAGCAGGGACAGGCCATGGTCCCCCCAGCTGTACTGGTGGGTCGCCGCATAGAAACCGATCGGGAATGCGACAGCCCAGGTGAACAGGATCACGGTGATGTTCAGCACGAAGGACAACACCAGGCGATCCCCGACCACGTCGAGCACCGGCAGGTTGTACTCGAAGGACCAGCCCCAGTCACCCTGCAGAAGGCCCGAGAAGCCGCGTTCGCCCGGCCACAGGCCGACCCAGGTGGCGTACTGCTCGAGGAAGGACTTGTCCAGGCCGTACTGCTTGCGCAGGAACTGCACTTTCTCCAGGGCTGCGGTATCGCCCTGGCTGCGCAGCTCGGCGATCTGGTTGGACAGGTAATCGCCGGGCGGCAGCTGGATGATGACGAACGTGACAAAGCTGATCACCAGCAATGTAGGGATCATCAGCAGGATGCGCCGCAGCGTGTAGGCCAGCACGTCAGTTCCTGCGCGCGTCGACGAACCAGAAGGTTTCCGGGCGGTACATGCCGAAGAATGCCCCCGGATCCCAGTTGTACAGGCCCTTCTCAGGGACATTCTTCAGGGCGTTGCTCACCACCACGGGCTGCTGCACGTTGTTGACCACGCCGATCGTGAACTGCTGCTCCGCATGGATGGTCAGCATCCGGTGCCAGATCCTCTCGCGGGCTTCCCTGTTGGCGGTGCGCCAGGATTCACTCATCTTCAACAGCTCGACGACTTCCGGGATGTCCGGCGCATCTCCGGACTTGCCCTTGGTCTCGTAGTGCTGCCCGAACTTGGGCCACTGGAGCTGCACCTGGCTGGTCGGCGCCAGTTCGTCGGGGCTGGTGTCTGCATTGGGAATGCCGTTGTCGATCCCCCCCCACACCGTCATCATGGCCTCGCCGGAGAATACCCGGTTGCGCAGCAGGTCGCGCTGCGAGGGCTTGCTGAAAAGCTTGATGCCGACCTCCTTCCAGGTATCGCGGATCAACTCCAGCACATCCGTCTGCTCGGTGCTTTCACCGGCGGTCTCGACAATGATCTCCAGCGGCCGTCCATCCGACAGCCGGCGCACACCGTCGGGCCCGCGTTTGAGACCCAGTTCGTCCAGCAGCCTGTCTGCCGCCCTGCGGTCGTATTGCGCCCACTGCGTCTGGTACTGCTTGCGGTAGAGCGGGCTCTCCGGCACCACGGTGTTGTTGCTCTCTGCCGCAAGACCGAAAAACAGCACCTGGTTGACCTGGTTGCGGTCGATGCCCAGCGACAGTGCCCGGCGGAAGCGCAAATCGCGCATCAGCGTGCGCCAGACAGGATCGCTGGCGTTCAGGTTGGGATACAGGGCAAAGTGCGAACCCTGGCCGGTACGCCACAGCAAGGTGCGGTAGTTGTTGGTCTTCTCGCCCTTCTTGAGAAAGGTGAAGTTGGTGAACTGGAGGTCACGGGCCTGCAGGTCCGACTCGCCGGCGCCGGCCTTGGCGGGAATCAGCTTGCCATCTGCCACCGGCATGACCACCCTGTCGATGTAGGGCAATTGCCGGCCGGTCGCATCGACCCGGTGGAAGAACGGATTGCGCACGGCGACAAAGCGGTCTGCCGGTGGCTTGGTGGTGTTGATCCAGGGCTGCAGAGTCGGCAACCGCGGGTTGTCGAACTGGTACATGTTGTCCTCGCGGTTATGCAGGGTCGCCCAGTTGTTCTTCGGGTCGGCTTTCTCTGCTTCCAGGACCTTCGGGTTGTATTTCCGGTGCAGCTGCTTCAGGTAATGCGCGGGCCGGAAGATGAAGAGCGGCGACGGCCCGGCCATACGGGGCAGGAAGTCAGGGTTGGCCTTGGGCCAGGTGTAGCGCACCGTGAACTTGTCCGGGAACTCGACCTTGGGCGGGACACCATCCACCAGCAGTTCAGCCGGCGTGCCGGCGGGGGTGAGGTCCTTGTCGTTCGCGACATCCTCCCAGTAGTAGCGAAAATCGTCGCTCGTGAACGGCTGGCCGTCGGACCACCTGTGGCCCTTGCGCAGCTTCATGGTGAAGATCCGGTCCTCGCTGACGGTGATGCTTTCCAGGATATCGGGGGTGATCTGCAGATTGCGGTCGTAACCGACGAGCCTTGCATAACCATAGACCACCAGCATGCGGACATCGCGGGCCCGCCCGATGAGCATGTTCAGCGTACCGCCATGCTGACCCGGTTCCGCCGTCTTGCCGTCCATCGCAACGACCAGCGGGGTGTCGGGAAGGCGCTGCCGGACCGGGGGAAGCTTCTTGGCGGCAACATCCTCCCGCAGCATCGGAGTCTCGACCCATTGCGTCGGAAGCTGCGCCCACGCAGGGAGACCGAGGGAGAATGCGCACAAGGCAAGCAAGAGACCCGTGCGGCGAAGGGGCGAGAAACGGCCATTCCAGGCAGAGTGACTGATCATGCTTTGACCTCCGAGAAATCTGCGTCCGCGTGGGCCCGGACAAAATGCTTGCCACCGATGTCGATCATCTCCATCCTGGCGTTCCCGTCAACACGGAACGGCTCCGGCCAGGCGGCAGGGACAGACGCCTTGCCCTCCATCAGGGCGTTGAAATTCAGCTTGCGATCGAGGTCCGGGTCCGGAACTGCCGCCAGCAAGGCGCGGGTGTAGGGGTGGATGGGATTGGCGAACAATGCCTCGGAACTGGCCACTTCGACAATACGACCGGCACACATGACGGCGATGCGGTCGGCAATGTAGTGGACCACCGCCAGGTTGTGGGAGATGAACAGGTAGGTCAGGTTCATTTCCTTGCGCAGGTCGAGCAGCAGATTGAGCACCTGGGCCTGCACGGAGACGTCGAGCGCGGAAACAGGCTCGTCACAGATCAGCAGGTCCGGACTCAGAGCCAGTGCCCGTGCGATGCCGATCCGCTGGCGTTGACCGCCCGAGAAACTGTGCGGGTAGCGGCGCAGATGGCGCACATCCAGGCCAACCAGACCGATCAGTTCCTTCACACGCGAGAAGCGTTCCTCGTCGCTTCCTATGCCATGGATGACCAGCGGCTCGCTGACAATGTCGTACACCGTCATGCGCGGATTGAGCGACCCGAACGGGTCCTGAAAGACAAACTGCACCCGCCGCCGGTACTCGAACAGGTCCTCGCCCGCCAGCGTGCGCACATCGCGTGGCCGGCCCCGGTCGTTGAAGATGATCTCGCCGCTGTCGGGGGTGCCGGAGCGCAGGATCATCTTCGCCGTGGTGGTCTTGCCGCAGCCCGACTCACCCACCAGACCCAGACATTCGCCGGGCCCCACTTCGAAGCTGACATCGTTGACCGCCAGGGTTTCGCCCGCCGGCTTGGCTCCGAACAGCGTCGTCTTGCGGGTGGTGAATCGCTTGGTGAGATTGCGCACGATCAGCATCGGAGCGGCAGGGTCGGTGTTGGCCGGGCGCCCTTCCTGGTGGCGCATCAGGTGCCCGGCGGACACCTGGATCTCGCGGATGGGTGTGAGCCGCTCGCCGGGTGCAAGATTGAAACGCGGCACCGCCCGCATCAGGGCCTTCAGATAGGGATGGCGCGGGTCACGGAAGACGTCCTCCAGCGTGCCGGCCTCCATGATCTTGCCGTGGTACATCACGACCACCTCGTCCGCCATGTTGGCAACGATCCCGAGGTCGTGGGTGATCATCATCATGGCCATCTGCAGATCACGCTGCAGTTGCTGGATGAGTTGCAGTATCTGGGCCTGGATCGTGACATCCAGGGCGGTGGTGGGTTCGTCGGCGATCAGCAGGGCTGGCCGACAGACCAGTGCCATGGCAATCATGGCCCGCTGGCGCAGGCCACCGGACAACTCGAACGGATAGGCGTGCTCGGCCTTCGCCGGGTCGGGGAAACCGACCAGGCGCAGCATTTCCACAACCGCCGCGCTGCGCTCCGCCTTGCCGATGGCCGCCCGGTGCAGCGCGAGTGCTTCACCGATCTGGTTGCCTATCGTGTGCAGCGGAGACAGGGCCGTCATGGGCTCCTGGAAGATGATGGATACCTGGCCGCCGCGAATCGACCGCATCTGCGGCCCGGCCATGTCCAGCCTGGCGATGTCGATGACCGAGTCCGGACGGGCCGGGTCGCGCAGCAGGATCTCGCCGTGCTCGATGCGTGCGACCCGCGGCAGGATGCCCATGATGGACTGGGCGACGATGGACTTGCCGGAACCGGACTCCCCCACCAGGGCCATCGTGCGTCCGGCAGGAATACGGAACGAGACACCATCCACAGCCTTGACCGTACCGGCGTCGACATTCAGATAGACCTTGAGATCCTTGACCGTGAGAACGTTTGCCATGCCGTCGTATGTTGTGCCCGGCGGACCTGCCTCTGGCGGTCGACCGGGACCATCGCCACCACTTGTAATGATTTGCAAAAGCCCTTTACAGACCTTGCGGTTGCCACTTCGCTGCCTGAGTATAGAAGAGATGAATCGGGCAGCCCCCCGAAGAAACACCCGGTAACGGCAGCGGCGCCTGCGGGGGTCCGGGCCGCTCGCCATCAGCCCTGCAGGAACAACTCGGGGGCCTTGCGCCACACCGCCCTGCCATGACCTGCGGTCTGCGCAAAGAACGTCTCGATGAAGACCCAGGTGGCCTCGTCATGGACGGCATGGTGGGTCAGCAATCCGGTGGGCTCCATCGGGTCTGCATTCGCCAGCCGGCGCGCCTGCAGGTGGGCAAGCGTCTGTGCCAGAGCCGCCTGCGTGCCCACGAAACCCCGCGAACCACGCCAGTCGATGACGTCCACGTGCGTGTTGACCTGCACCAAACCGGCGCAGGCATCGATGCGCTTGCGCGGCCCGAACCTGCTCAGGCCACAAAACCCTGCGCCCGGCAGCGCAGCCACCAGCCCGGTTGACGACACACGGTTCCAGGGTGGGACCAGCACCGGCAGCGCCCTCGGGCCGAACAACCCGGCCATCCGCGCCCTGCCCTGCGACAACCGGTCGAGAGCCTCGGCCGGCAACTCGCCCGCAGGGAACTCGGTCTTCTTGTCGCCGGCAGGCGCCAGGTTCCGATGGGTGACACCGTGCTGCAGCAAGGTGACCAGGGCGTCGTCGTCTTCCAGCAGACCGGCGCTGACATCCTGCGGGATGACGGCCAATGCCAGCGGGATCGCAGCACTGCGGCACAGGCCCAGCATGCGCACCAGCGGTGAACTGCGGGCGGTGGCATCATCATCCCGCCACCAGAAGTCGGGGACCCGCCCGGCATCATGCCAGCGCGCCAGCTCATCCCGCAGCGCCTGCCAGTCGTTCGTCATGGCGCAGGCCTCTCGAGCCAGCGACACAGCAGCGCGGCTGCAGTGCGCGCGCCATCAAGATGGACCGGCGATGCGCCGGCCGCATCCCATTGCGCCGCGCGATCGATGGCCAGGGCCAGTGCCTGGGGGCTCAATCCGGCCTCCTCGACCAGGGCAATCCGGCCGATGTCGGCCAGAAGCCGTGCCCGCAGCGACTGTTCGGTCTCGGAGCCACCGGCAAACGGCACGATGACGGCAGCCGCTCGGGCCTGCAGGACTTCCATGACCGTGTTGTAGCCGCCCTGGCTGACGGACACCCGGCATCGTGCCAGCAAATGCGTGAAATCGGATCGGAAACGCTCGATGGTGATTCCCGGCTGCGCCTGCGCCAGCACGCGCA
>JBIKTP010000371.1:0-3932 GCA_044348035.1 Burkholderiaceae bacterium | reverse complement strand
GAAGGCTGCGAGGGCCTGCGCCGCAGTCATGCTGCGTACACCGCGCTTGGGCAGGCTGTCGAGAAACGCGCGGCCGGCCTCTTCGAAGCCGCTGACAGGGCTCATGCAATCCGTGAGAAAGACGGTGTTGCGCAGCCGCGTGTCGTCCATCCGGGCCAGCATGTCCTCGCCCGAGGCGGCGACGCAATGG
This sequence comes from Burkholderiaceae bacterium, assembly GCA_044348035.1. GTDB lineage: Bacteria > Pseudomonadota > Gammaproteobacteria > Burkholderiales > Burkholderiaceae_C > CAISIP01. The sequence goes on along the minus strand of JBIKTP010000371.1, from coordinate 3,742 downwards.
CTGAGCGCCTCTCCTGCCACCAGCACGGTGGCTCCACCGGCGCCCAGGCGCGCCAGCAGCCCGGCGTTCAGGTGGGTCGCCACATCGTCGGCGCGCGGCACCTCGGCACGGAACGCGCTGTATTGCTCGGTCATCGGGTTGCGGCCCTTGAGCACCTTGTCGCTGTTGCGGGCATGGGCGGACTCCCACCCGGCCAGGCTCTGCGCCAGCCGGTGCTGGATGGCATGGCCCCAGGTACCCAGCACGCAATGCACCGGCCACACGATCAGCGTGCGGCCGCTGCCGGCTTCGAGCTGGTCCAGGTAGGCCTGCACCTCGGCCTGCAGCGCCGGATCACGCGGGCGGTAGCTGCCGGCACGCGCCTGCGCCGCCGAGATCATGGTGAAAGGTGGCACCGGCGCACCGTCGCCCGCGCACCAGAAGGTGGTGCGTTCGATGCCGACACCGGGGTGCGAATCGAGCGTCACCACCACCTCGTCCACGCGCGGCTGCAAGGCGTCCAGCAGGCTGGCCAGCCGGTCCATGTCGGCGCTGGCCCCGGGCACCGGCAGCGCTGCGCCGTCGATATCCATGAAGTCGTTCTGGGGGTCGATGACAAGCAGTTGCAGGCGGGTCATGGGTGGGTCTTGCAAGGGCGGTTGCGGGTCAGTCGGCGGATACCCCCGCATGGTAGCCCAAGGCCCAGTCCACATGTTCGCGCACCAGGGCGCTGGGATGGTCCCGCCGCGCACGCAGGGCCTGCGCCATGGCCGCGTCTGGCCGCAGGCGCAGCGCATTGCCCAGCGCGACCGCCAGGTTGCGCAGCCAGCGTTCATGGCCGATGCGCCGGATCGCGCTGCCCTCGGTGCGCGCCAGGAACTCGGCCTCGCTCCAGGAAAACAATGCAGCGAGCTGCGCCCCCTGCAAGCCGTCACGCGGGTCGAAGTCTGCCAGGGCGCTGCGCCGGGCAAACTTGTTCCAGGGGCAGGCGAGTTGGCAGTCGTCGCATCCGTAGATGCGGTTGCCCATCAGCGGACGCAGTTCCAGCGGGATCGGCCCGGCGTGTTCTATCGTCAGATAGGAAATGCAGCGCCGGGCGTCGAGCCGGTACGGCGCGACGATGGCCTGCGTCGGACAGACCGTGATGCAGGCGCCGCAGTTGCCGCAGTGCGCATCGACCGGCGGTGTCGGGGGCAGGGCGACATCCAGAAACAATTCGCCCAGAAAGAACATCGAACCGCCATCGCGGTCGAGCACCAGCGTGTGCTTGCCACGCCATCCCTGCCCGCTGCGCACGGCGAGCTCGGCTTCGAGCACGGGCGCGGAATCGGTGAAGGCCCGAAAACCCAGCGGGCCCAATTCCGCCTGCGCGCGCGCTCCGAGCTTTTGCAGTCGCTGGCGCAGCAGCTTGTGGTAGTCCCGCCCCCGGGCGTACATCGACACGACAGCTTCGGCGGGGCGTTGCAGGCGATCGAACTCGATCGCCTGCCAGCCGGCAGGCGTGGCGCCCGGCAGGTAGTCCATGCGCACGGTCACGACACTCACGCAACCGGGAACCAGCTCGGCAGGCCGGGCGCGCTTGAGGCCATGGCGCTGCATGTAGTCCATCTGGCCATGGAATCCGGCCGACAGCCATGCCAGCAATCCGGGTTCGGCACTCGCCAGGTCGATGCCCGCCACGCCGATTTGGGAGAATCCGAGTTCGAGGCCCCAGGCCTGGATACGGGAAACCCATTGATGGCCATCGATAAGCGAACGGGACTGCATGGTGCTCCGATTGTAAAAAGCGTGGTGTGGGCCGACGAAACCGCCACGCGCGCCTTCGCCTGCGCGCTGGCGGAGCATGCCGCGCTGCGCGATTGTTACGTGGAGCTGCATGGTTCGCTGGGCGCCGGCAAGACCACGCTGGTGCGCCACCTGCTGCAGGCGCTTGGCGTGCAGGGCCGCATCAAGAGCCCGACCTACGCGGTGGTCGAACCCTATGAACTCGCGCGTACGCCGCAGCACGACCAGCCACTGGCGATCTGGCATTTCGACTTCTACCGCTTTCAGGACCCGCGCGAGTGGGAGGATGCGGGTTTCCGCGACATCTTCGCCAGCCCCGGGCTGAAGCTGGCCGAGTGGCCCGACAAGGCCGCCAGTTTCCTGCCGCGCGCCGATCTGGCCATCCGCATCGATGTCCAGACCGATGGCGCGCGCCAGGTGCAATTGCTGGCCAACACGCCCGCAGGCGCAGAACTGCTGGGTGCCACCGCCGGATGAAACGCCGGCCACTGCTGCAGGCAGGCACCCTGGTGTTGCTGCTGGGGCGCGCCCAGATCGCGCGCGGCGCCACCATCCTGGCCGTACGCGTGTGGCCTGCCCCCGACTATTCGCGCGTGACCATCGAATCGGATGGCGCACTGAAGACGCGCCATTTTTTCGGGGCCAACCCGCCACGGCTCGCGGTCGACATCGAGGGCATCGAGCTCAATGCCGCCTTGCGGGAACTGGTCGCCAAGGTGCGCTCGGATGACCCGACCATTGCCGGCATCCGGGTGGGCCAGTTCGCGCCCGGGGTGGTGCGCCTGGTGCTCGACCTGAAGCAGCCGGCGCAGCCCCAGGTGTTCAGCCTGTCGCCGGTGGCCGCCTACCAGCACCGTCTGGTGTTCGACCTCTACCCGACGCTGGTGGCGGACCCGCTGGAAAGCCTGATTGCAGAACGCCTGCGCGAACGTGCGCCCGGGACACCAGCCCCCTCGACCGGGACCCCTGCGCCAGCGCCAGCGGCGACAGCCTCACCACCGGCGATCGCAAGCTCCGACGCCGATCCGCTGGGAGCGCTGATCGCGCAGCGCGAATCCCGCCAGCCCGCGGCAGCGGTGCCGTCAGGTGCGGTCCAGGCCGGATCGTCCGCAGCGCCGTCCACCGGAGCCCCGGCACAACCCCCGCTGGCGGCCGCCAATACGCCCCGGGCGCCACTGCCACCCACCGCACCCGCCGGCCGGCGGGCAGCGCCGGCCCGGACCGACCGCCTCATCATCGTGGCGCTGGACCCGGGCCACGGTGGCGAGGACCCCGGTGCCATCGGCCCGGCCGGTACCCGCGAAAAGGACGTGGTGCTGCGCCTGGCCCATCTGCTGCGCGACAGGATCAACGCGACCAGCGTCAATGGCAACGCGATGCGCGCCTACCTCACGCGCGACGCCGACTTCTTCGTGCCCCTGCATGTGCGGGTGCAGAAGGCGCGCCGGGTCCAGGCCGACCTCTTTATCAGCCTGCATGCCGACGCCTTCTACACGCCCCGGCCGCAAGGTGCCAGCGTGTTCGCGCTGAGCCAGGGTGGCGCCACCAGCAGCGCCGCGCGCTGGATGGCGGACAAGGAAAACCGGGCCGACCTGATCGGCGGCCTGAATGTGGCCGCGAAGGATGCCGAGGTGCAGCGCACCTTGCTGGACATGAGCACCACCGCGCAGATCAAGGACAGCCTCACGCTGGGCAGCGCCATGCTGGGCGAGATCGGCCGCGTCGGCAAGCTGCACAAGCCGCGCGTGGAGCAGGCCGGTTTCGCGGTGCTCAAGGCGCCCGACATCCCGAGCGTGCTGGTCGAGGCTGCCTTCATCAGCAACCCTGAAGAGGAAGTCAGGCTCAACAGCGAGGCCTACCAGCAGCAGCTTGCCGACGCGCTGATGCGCGGCATCGTGCGCTATTTCGCGCGCAACCCGCCGCTGGCGCGCAACCGCCCGATCTGAGCGGGCTGCCGGGCCACGCGCGCATGCATCTC
>JBIKTP010000370.1:0-3938 GCA_044348035.1 Burkholderiaceae bacterium | reverse complement strand
TCTGATGCAGCGCAATCCAGCCTCGCTCGAAGCTCATGGCGCTTCCGGCCAGATAGAGGCGGTAGGCCCGCAGGATGCGCCCGGCCCGGCCAGCGTCCTGCGGACGTTCGAGGGTCTTGTGGGCGGTGTCCAGGTTCGCCTCCAGCGCGTCGGACCATGCCCACAGTGTCTGTGCGTAATGCGGACGCAGGTTTTCGGTGTCCACCATCTCCAGCCCGGCCAGCGCCGTCTCGCGCAGCAACTGGCTGACATGCAGCAGTTCGCCACCGGGGAAGATGTATTTCTCGATGAACTCGCCCATGCCCGAACCCAGCTCACTGCCATCCACGGCGCAGGCGGTGATGCCGTGGTTGAGCACCAGGCCGCCAGGCGCCAGCAGCCGGGCGATGGCGCCGAAGTAGGCGCCCAGGTTGGCCCGCCCCACATGCTCGAACATGCCCACCGAGGCGATCTTGTCGAACGGGCGCTCGGCCGGCAGGTCGCGGTAGTCGCGCAGCTCGATACGCACCCGGTCCTGCAGACCGCGCTGCATGATCAGCTGCTGCACGTGCGCCTGCTGGTTGCGTGACAGGGTGATGCCGGTGGCGTCGACCCCGTAATGCTCCGCTGCCCACAGAAGCAGGCCACCCCAGCCCGCGCCGATATCCAGGAAGCGCTCGCCGGCGCGCAGCTGCAGCTTGCGGCAGATCAGGTCGAGCTTGGCCTCCTGGGCCTGTGCCAGCGTCATGTGCGGTTGTGCGAAGTATGCGCAAGAGTAGACCCGGCGCGGATCCAGCCACAGCGCGTAGAAATCGTCGCTGACATCGTAGTGGAACCGGATCTGCTCGGCATCGCGCTGCAGGGAGTGCGCTGCGGCCGAGCGCGCCCTGCGGATCGTGTTGCGCCACCAGCCGGTTTCGCTGGAGACCGGGTGCCCGCGCAGCAGGCCGGCCGCGGCCGACATCACGTCGCGCATGCTGCCATCGATGCGGATGTTGTCTTCGACGAATCCCTCCGCGATCGCGCCGATGCGGCCGGCCACCAGCAGCCCCAGGCTGCTCCAGCGCCTGAACTCGAGCACGACAGCCGCCGGCATCACACCCAGCGTGCGCCCACCGGGCAAACGCACGGCCACCGGCACACTGAGACGGGCCAACTGGGACTCCGCAGTACGAATCAGCTGCTCCATGCGCGCATTCTTGCTATTGATCCGCGCTGCGTCAACCGTCAGTCGGTCGGCCTGACAGGCATTGCGTGCCCGGCCGGCGGGCGAGTGCATCCGGCGGGACGGGTCTGACAGGACGGGTCGGACGGTTGACAACATTTAGTTTAGACATAAACTATTGCCTCATGAATATCCTATGTATCGGCGGTGGGCCTGCCGGCCTGTATTTCGGCTTGCTGATGAAGCTCCAGGACCCGTCCCACCGGGTCGTGGTGGTCGAGCGCAACAAGCCTTATGACACCTTCGGCTGGGGCGTCGTGCTGTCGGACCAGACGCTGGACAACCTGCGTGCCGCCGACCCGGTGACCGGCGCCCTGATCGGCGATGCGCTCAACCACTGGGACGACATCGAGGTCTTCTTCAAGGGCCGCAGCGTGCGCTCCGGCGGACACGGCTTCTGCGGCATCGGGCGCAAGCATCTGCTCAACATCCTGCAGGATCGCTGCATGGGCTTGGGGGTAGAGCTGGTCTTCGAGACCGAGGTCGCGGACGAGCAGGCGCTGGCCGAGCAGTACCAGGCCGACCTGGTCATCGCCAGCGACGGCCTCAACAGCCGCATCCGCACGCGGTATTCCGATACCTACCAGCCGGATATCGACACCCGCATGTGCCGCTTCGTGTGGCTGGGCACGCACCGCACCTTCGATGCGTTCACCTTCGCGTTCGAGCAGACCGAACATGGCTGGTTCCAGGCCCATGCCTACAAGTACAACGAGAACACCTCCACCTTCATCGTGGAGACTCCCCAGGAAGTCTGGAAGGCACATGGCTTGGAGGACATGAGCCAGGAGGAGGGCATAGCCTTCTGCGAGCGCCTGTTCGCCAAGTACCTGGATGGCCATGCGCTGATCAGCAACGCCAAGCATCTGCGCGGGTCCGCCAACTGGATCCGTTTCCCGCGGGTGATGTGCAAGACATGGGTGCACAGCGAGAACCTCTCGCACAAGCGCGTGCCCTTCGTGCTCATGGGGGACGCCGCCCACACTGCGCACTTCTCGATCGGCAGCGGCACCAAGCTGGCCGTCGAGGATGCGATCGATCTGGCCCGGGCCTTTGCCGCCTTTGGCAGCAGCACCGGCGCCGATACTGACCTCGACGCGGTATTGCGCCACTACGAGGAGCGGCGCAGCGTCGAGGTGCTGCGCATCCAGAATGCCGCGCGCAATTCGACCGAGTGGTTCGAGAACGTCGACCGCTACACCGGCATGGAGATCGAGCAGTTCTCCTATTCCCTGCTGACCCGCTCCCAGCGTATCAGCCACGAGAACCTGCGCCTGCGCGACCGCCGGTGGCTGCAGGGCTACGAGACCTGGCTGGGCGCAGCCGCCGGTGTACCCGCGACGCAACCGCCGGTGCCGCCCATGCTGCTTCCCCTGCAGGTACGCGGCGCGCACCTGAAGAACCGCATCGTGGTCTCGCCGATGGCCACCTACAGCGCGGTGGACGGACTGGTGCAGGATTTCCATCTGGTCCATCTCGGTGCCAGGGCCCTTGGCGGCGCGGGTTTGGTCATGGTCGAGATGACCAGCCCCAACCCCGAGGGCCGCATCACGCCGGGTTGTCCGGGTCTGTGGAACGACGCGCAGCAGGCCGGCTTTCGGCGCATCGTGGATTTTGTGCATGGCCAGAGCAGCGCCTGCATCGGCCTGCAACTGGGCCACAGCGGCCCCAAGGGTTCGACCCAGCTGGGCTGGGAGCAGACCGACGAACCCCTGACCGACTCGGCCGCCAACTGGCCCCTGCTCGCCGCCAGTGCCGTCCCCTACGGCGAACAGAACCAGGTGCCCACAGCAATGACACGGGCCGACATGGACGCGGTACTGCAGGCATTCGTGGCCTCCACCCGCCGGGCTGCCGAGGCGGGCTTCGACTGGCTGGAGCTGCACTGCGCGCATGGGTATCTGCTGTCGAGTTTCATCACGCCGCTGACCAACCTGCGGACCGACGAATACGGCGGCGCCGGCAGCGAAGGTTTGGCCAATCGCTGCCGCTACCCGCTGGAGGTGTTCCGTGCCATGCGCGCCGTCTGGCCGGCCGACCGCCCCATGAGTGTGCGTATCTCGGCGCACGACTGGGCGCCCGGGGGGCACACGGCCGATGACGCGATCGAGGTGGCGCGGCTGTTCAAGCAGGCCGGTTGCGATGTGATCGACGTCTCGTCCGGGCAGACGACCCGTGCCGCGAAGCCGGTGTACGGCCGCATGTACCAGACACCGTTCGCAGACCGCATCCGCAACGAGGTCGGTATCCAGACCATCGCGGTGGGCGCGATCACCCAGGCCGACCAGGCCAACAGCATCATCGCTGCCGGGCGTGCCGACCTCTGCGCCGTCGCCCGACCGCACCTCGCCGATCCGGCCTGGACCTTGCACGAGGCGGCTGCCCTGCAGTCCCGCGCCATCGACTGGCCCCGGCAGTACCTCAGTGGCCGCGACCAGATGTACCGCGAGATCCAGAAGCAGCAGGAACTGCTGGCCGCGACCCAGGGCGCGCAGGGCCTGGCACAGGCCGCCGAGCGTGCAGAAGGCCTCTAGTGTGATCGGTTTGTCGTTGCGTCGCCCCAGGGCTGCGTGTTTGCTCTCGCGTCGCCCCAGGCCTGTGGGGGCCGGGTGCGGCGCTTCGGTGGGGCGGTCGGGCGCTGAACGCGCCGACTGCGCTGCGGTGCTCGGTCTTGCGGCCCATTGCGCAACTCACTGCGCGCGCTTCGCGCGCTCCGTTCAGACAAGCGCAATGA
>JBIKTP010000369.1:0-3946 GCA_044348035.1 Burkholderiaceae bacterium | reverse complement strand
CTGGACATGAACGGGCAGCGGCTGCATCAGCGTGAGCAGGTCCTTGCGCTCGTCGGCCGCCTTGGCACCTGGCGCGGCCTGGTCGACCGCCGGCACATCGCCGTGGAGCGCCTCGCCGAGGTCATGAACCACGCACATCTTGAGCACCCGTTCGAAGTCGAGCTGCGGCAAGTGGTCACGCAGCACCATCGCCAGCAGGCACAGGCGCCAGGTGTGCTCGGGAGTGCTCTCGCGCCGGCCCTCGGACGTGTAGGCGCTGCGCAAGACATTCTTCATGCGCTCCGCAGACTGGATGAAGCGGAGCCGGTCGGCAAGATCCTGATGGGCCATGGGGTCGATTCTGGCATGGCCCAGGCGGTCAACCAGGGGCGCCCCTGCGACGTTGCTACCATGAACGCCCGTCGCAACCACTTCAGGGGACACACCATGACACACATCCGATCACTCTGGCGCGCATGGCTGCTCGCCCTTACCTGCCTGGTGGCCACCGCGCCGGCGCTGGCCCAGGCGCCCGCCATCTCGAGCCTGACCGTCGAGCAGGTGAGCGAGCTGGTGCCCGGCACGGAACTGGTCTTCCGGGCCAATGCCACAGCCAACGGCGTGCTGCGCCTGAAGGTCGACGGCGTCGCCAGCCTGATCGAGCTGCCGCAGGCGCGGCCAGGCGTCTACGAGGGGGCCTACACCATCAGCATCCGCGACAAGGTGAAGGCCGACAGCAAGGTGTCCGCCACGCTCGCGGTGGGTGATCGCCAGACCACCGCCCAGATGGCCCAGACGCTCCTGACCCCCGATGCCCATGCCAAGGCCATCGCCACCGCCAATCCGACGCCGGTCATCAGCCGCTTTGAAACCGGCAACTCCGGTGCACTCGCCGGTGGCCATGAGGTGAACTTCACCGTCAACGGAACCCCTGGTGGCAAGGCCAGTGTCTCGCTGGACCGCGGCAAGACCCAGATCGCGCTGACCGAAGAAAAGGCCGGCGTCTATACCGGCAACTACACCATCAAGACCCGCGACCGCCTGAACGACTCCACCCAGGTGCGCGCCACGCTCGCCATGGGCGAGCGCAACGCCACCCTGGTCAAGCCCCTGCTGGCGGGTGCCGCCGCCGGCACCACCGCCGTGGCCGCAACGGCTGCTCCCCAGTGCGACACCTGCGGCGTGGTGCAATCGGTCACCGCAGTCCAGGTCAAGGGCAAGCCCAATTACTTGGGCGCGATCGCCGGCGGGGTCGCCGGTGCAGCGCTGGGCAACCAGGTCGGCAAGGGCGACGGGAACACCGCCGCCACCGTCATCGGCGCGGTGGGTGGTGCCGTCGCCGGCCGCGAGATCGAGAAGCGCGTTCGCTCCGGCACGGTGTACGACGTGGTGGTGAAGATGGACGACGCCAGCACCCGCACCATCCGCTTCGAGAAGCAACCGGTGTTCACCGCCGGCAGCAAGGTCAAGGTCAGCGGCGACACGCTGGTGGCGAACTGAACCGGATCGCCTGCTGCGGCCCCTGGGCCAGTTGGCCGGCCAGTGCCAATGCACGTGCTTCGACCCCCGCGTCGGGCACGACCTCGCTGACCAGCTCCATGCCCAGCGCCTCCGATGCCGGAATCGGGGTTGCGGTCAGCAGCAGCTTCATCGCGCGAACCCACCGGCTTGGTAACCAGCCCGATGGGCTGCCGGCTTTGGCAGCGGCGCCTTGGGCACCGGCGCCATTTCCACCCGTCGGTTCAACGCCCGGCCCTTTTCATCGGCGTTCGACGCCACCGGCTGCTCGGCACCGAACGCGGCGCTGAACACCCGCGAGGACGGCACGTCCTCCTCGATCAGCACCCGCGTCACGGTGAGCGCGCGCTGGGCCGACACCTCCAGGTTGTCGGCAAACCGCTGGCTGCCGCCCTGTACCGCCCGGTCGTCGGTGAAGCCGCTGGCCCAGGCGCTCTGCGACATCCTGGCGCAGGGTCTGTGGCCCACCGACGGCCTCCCACCGGCCCAACACGCGGACCAGTCGCGAACTGCTGAAATTCCTGCGCAAAACGAATCCTTTGCCCCGCGTGCAGGGGCTTCAAGCCAACCATCTTCGACCATGTGGAGGGGTCAGACCCGACGGGCCGGCACCGGCGCTCCCAGGAGCGCGGCGGCCATCGGAACACCCTGGCGCCCGCCTGGCTGCCCCGGGGGCAGGCATACGGCGTGCAGGCGGATTATCCCCGATGGGGCGGGCCCGTCGGGCGACCCGGAAGTCGGGCGTGAAGGGACCGCGCACCGAGAACCCGCCGGGCGTATCGCGGCAATGGCAGAATCAGCGGTTCGCCCACTCCCACGGCGGCCAGGAACTGATTCGCGACCATGCGTGACAACCCACCCCTGCCGGCGACCAGCTCCTACTTTGCACGGCGATGGCGCGGAGAAGTCGCGCTGGCAGTGCTGTTCTGGCGAGACCTGCTCGCGGTGGGCACGCTGGTCAATCTGTTCGCGAGTTTTACCGCCCTGGTGATGGTGGCGCAGGGAGTGGCCGGACATTGGGCCGTGGCAGTCCACCTGGCACCTTTGCCCTACAACCTGTTCCTGCTGGCGGCGGTCTGGCGTTTCCGTCCACGCAACAGACCTGCTGCGCTGGCGGCTGTGGTGTGGCTCGTGGTGGTGACACTGCTGTGAATGCGCCCATGCGCTGACGCCGCAACCGCCAACCCGGTCAGCGGATCCCACCGGTAGAATCCCGCGCCATGACGATCCGCCTGCGCGCTGTTGTATTGCTTCTCGCCCTTGTCTGGCAGTCGCTCGCCATGCTCGCCCCGACGTCCATGGCAGCGAAGGCGGTGGAATACCAGCACGCTGCCCTGCACCTGCAAGCCTCGGACCACCACCACCACCACGACGGATCCTTGCACCTCGATCCGTCAGACAACACGCCCCTTCATCTGCACGCAGACGGCAGTTTCAATGCCGCCGGCCTGCCCCCCGGCGCAATCGGCAATGTCCTGCCGGCACGCGATGCCGGGCCTGGTGTCGCGCCAGCCGTGCGCATACCCTCGCCCCACCTGGACGGGCCCTTGCGCCCTCCGCGCCTGACTGCCTAACCGTCATCCTGACTTTCAGGAACAGAAGCCGTCGCGCCACACCGAGCTGCGGCAGTTGCGGCATCGGGCCACTGCGGGCTTGACTGGCCTCCTGGCAATGCGCGCCGCCCCGCGGGGCTGGCACGCCCACCAAATCCATGTCTTTTGCGGACACCTTTTCAAGGACTGAATTCATGTTGCGTTCTTCGAATCTCCATCTGCGCCTTGCGGTTGCGGCCCTGGCCGTCTCACCCTTCGCTGCCTGGGCCCATGGCATCTCCGATGCAGACCGCCAACGCATGCTCGACGGCGGCTACCTGCAGTACGTCGGCCTGGGCGCGAGCCACATGCTGACGGGTTACGACCACCTGCTGTTCCTGTTCGGCGTCGTGTTCTTCCTCACGACGTTCAAGGACATCGCCAAGTTCGTGACCGTGTTCACGGTCGGCCACTGCATCACGCTGATCTTCGCCACCTACTACAAGATCACCTGGAACTTCTATCTGGTGGATGCCATCATCGCGCTGAGCGTGATCTACAAGGGTTTCGACAACAACGGCGGCTTCCAGAAGTATTTCCAGATGGCCTCTCCCAATCTGCTCAAGGCCGTGTTCGTGTTCGGCCTGCTCCACGGTTTCGGCCTGTCGACGCGGTTGCAGCAATTGCCGCTGGGTGAGGACAATGTGGCGATGCTGCTGCGCATCCTGAGTTTCAATGTGGGTGTCGAGCTGGGGCAGATTGCCGCGCTCACCGTGATGGTCGCGCTGCTAGCCGCCTGGCGAAAGCGCCCATCCTTCGCACGCTTCAGTTTTGCGGCCAACCTGGCACTGGTCTATGCCGGGGTGTATCTGCTGTTCACGCAGTTGCATGGCTACCAGCACCATGGCCACCCGGAC